>CAYNMY010000212.1:0-4797 GCA_964398275.1 uncultured Armatimonadia bacterium
CCACCGAGGCCATAATCGAAGCCAGCTCGAGCGTGACGCCGGCGAACTCCATCATATTCAACACAGCCCGGTCCATGGTCAGGGTACTGCCCGCCAGCGGCCCGCTCTCGGCATCGCGATGGGCCTCGCCATTGGTTATCACGGTGACTATGCCGTGGCGCTCGTAGACACCGTCGGGCATCCCGGCGGCCGCTACGCTGTCGGTGATGATGCAAGTGCGCTCGGGGCCCTTGACTCGATACAGCAGCTTAACCATCGCCGGGGCGACGTGGACGCCGTCGCAGATGATCTCAGCGATCACACGGTCGTCGGTAAGCAGCGCGGTGGTCAGCGACAGGTCGCGATGATGTAACTGGGGCATGGTATCAAAGACGTGCGTACCCACCGCAGCGCCCCAGGCGATTGCCTGCCTGGCCTGCTGGAAGTTAGCGTTGCTGTGCCCCAGACTGACGGTCACGCCTCGCTCACGCAGCCAGCCAATGACCGCCCTAGCGCCAGAGATTTCCGGAGCGATCGTGACCACCCGAATCTGCCCATCGGCGGCGTCCCAGAGCCGCTGCAACTGTGCGAGATCGCCAGGCACTATCGCTTCCTGCTTCATCGCGCCAGGCCGCTCGAGGCTGATGTAAGGCCCCTCCAGATGCAGCCCACAGATACGCGCACCGACCGGCGGCTCGTCCATCACCCGGCGGACGGTGCGGATTGCCTCAATCAGGTGTTCTTCGTCTTCCGTCCACGTCGTCGCAGCCAGGCAGGTCGTGCCGTGGGCGGCGCAGTGTCGGGTTATCTCGCGGACTGATTCTTCATCGGCATCCATAAAGGAGCAGCCGACGGCACCGTGGATGTGTGTCTCCACGAAACCGGGCACCACCCGGCGGCCCTCGACGTCCACCAGTTCCGCCTCCACCGGGGCAGCCACTGCACCCGGCTGGCCCAGCGCCGCGATCTTGCCATCCTGGATTAGTATCTCGCGCGGCCGAGGTGGCGCTGCGCCGCAGATGACCTCGGCATTGGTAATCAGTTTCATAATGCCCGGCTCCCGGTTTCCGATCGTGCCTGCTACGAGCCGATAATGGCGTCCATTTGCGCCGCGGTGTCGTAGATAAACTGTCGGGCAAACTGCGGATAGGTCTTAAGCTCGGCGGTGATATAACCGTCGTATCCCACGCTGCGGAGCGCTTGCATTACCTTGGGGTAGTCCACATCGCCCTGGAGCAGTCCGACGAACTGTCTGGTGCTCACATCGAAGTCCTTGATGTGCACCTTCTTGATCCGCTCGCCCAGGATCGCGATCCACTGCTCCGGGTAGCCGTACAGCAGGATATTGCCGACATCGAAATATGCCTGTACCAGCGGGCTGGCGAAGCTGTCAATGTAGTCGCGCATCTCCAGGGGGCTGAGCAGGAACTTGTTCCAGACGTTCTCCAGGCACATCATCACGCCCAACTCTTCAGCAAGGGGGAGCAGCTCGCGGATGCTCTTCTGGGATATCTCGTAGGCTGCATCATAACTAACTTCTTCACTGACTACACCGGGCACGACCAGCACAGCGTCGGCGCCAATCGCCGCCGCCTGCCGCAGTGCGTTCTGGATCCCCGCGATGCCCTGCAGGCGGATCTGCTCGTCCGTCGCCGAAAGCGGCAACTGCCAGTGCGTGCCGCCCATTATGCTGGGGAGCTCCAGGCCGATCTCCTGCGCCAGGCTCGCGACCTGCGCGACCTCTTCACCCGACTCAAACTGACCGGGTTCTACCCCATCAAAGCCGGCCTCTTTGATGATCGCCAGCCGCTCCCGGTGGCTCCCCAGAGCGGAACTGCTTGCGTAGCATATACCCTTCTTCACAATAGCATCTCCCCCGTTGCCGTACAGGCAGAAATAGTTGCACTTGCGGTGGGAGTATTCGTCAAGTGGGCCCGACGAACCTTCATACTGGGTCCGCGGTAAGGACCGTCCCCGACCAGCTCTGCAGCATCCGCGGTTCTTTCCCAGCTAGTGTATGCGGCCGCGGGAGACGCCGGGGTTCCACCAGGTGGTGGCGAAGACCTTTGACCAGAGCTGCTGCTGGCTGGGAGTGCGGTTGCGACTTACCCAGTATTCCAGGCTTTCCCGACTGGTGTTACCGCGGTATGCCACCACCGTGCGTCCCTCCGATGAACCATCCAAGTCCAGCAGCCCGCGCAGGGTCACGAACTTGACGCCCGGGTCGGTATTCACGGCGGCAGCAGCGATTGAATAGGACTGGCGGACGACGGTGCCATAGATGTTGCGGGTGTCCAGACGGCGCGGGATCTCGAAGGTTATCATGACATAACCCATGTAGGGGTCCATAGCCACAGCTACCGCACTGCGCATGGCCGTGCCGTCCGGCCAGCTCAGCGAGCCGATGGCTCTTTCCAGAACCAGGTCACGGTCAGACCGCGGGCCGGGCGGGACAGCTTCGCTCGCGGCATCGGCTTCCGGGCTGCGGGGCCCTGGGTTCACCACGATAGTGGGTACGGCGGGCCGCTTGGGTCCAGAACCAAGCGTTGGTGGGCGCAACCCGCCGCCGACCTCATCGTCACGGGGCGGGGGTGGCATCAGGCCCGCACCTGGCGCAGCGCGCCGCCCCGGCGCATACTCAGCCGAGGTGCCCAGTGAGCCAGGGGTTGGGGCGCCCGACTCGTCGCCAGCCGAGGGCGGAAGCGGCGGCGACGAAGGAAACAGCGTCAGCGCCGCAATCAGGCCAGCTATGACGATTAGCGCCCCGGCGCTGGCCAGCATTACCCGCAGCCGGGTGCGCTGCTGCTCCAGCTCCGAGGCGCTGGGCTGGCCGGGGTGCTGGACTTGCGCGCTGAGTTGCTCGCGGGCCTGGGCCAGTTTCTCCTGAGCGCTGTTGTCGCCCCGCGCGACGGCCTCGTGGTACCACTCCACGGCTTCCGGCCACATCCGCCGTCCCGCATAGGCGTCACCCAAAGCGGTATAGGCTTCGGCGTTATCAGGGTAGTCCTCGATCAGCTCCCGCGCCAGGGTAGTGGCGGCATCGAAGCTCTCCCCGCGGATGAGGCTCTTTACCGCCTCGAGCTGGCGCGCCAGTTGCGAAGCTTCAGCGGACCCGACTTCTTCGTTCATAGTCCTGGAATCTCTCCTTCGAGCTACCTAGCCCAGAGGTTTTTCCATGCGCATCCGTGCCGCCCGATAGCCCACCTGCTCGTAGAACGCCAGGGCCTCCTCGTTGCACACGCTGGCGTCCAGGGTGGACTTGGCTGCGCCCTGGCTGCGGAACCAGTCTTCAGCGGTGCGCAGCAGCATGCGGGCATATCCCTGGCCGCGCAGCTCAGGAGCCACGTAGACATTCTTAATATACCCCACAAACTCCTCGACCATACTTGTAATCAGCGCTGCCCACACAAAGCCGCATACCTGGCCGTCAACCTCCAGGACGCAGAGTTGCTCACTGCGGTCGTCGCCCGCAGCACGCAGTTGGCGCGCGAAATCCTCCAGGAAACCACGGTCAACCTGGAAGCCGGGAAAGTTGCGCTGGTAGGTTTCGTACTGGAACTGCAATACCGTCTTGAGGTCTTTGCGCAGGTTGAAGTTGCGGATGCGGGCGGGCAATCTGCCTGCCTCCTCGTGATGAGCTAGGCGCCTTCGTCAATCAGCCGGACGTGTTCTTCGACAATTCGCCGGGGACAGAGCGCCATAAAGCCCTTCGCAGCCAATACGAGCACCGCGGCGTCGTCGATCAGCCCCACCGGGATCAGAAAGTCGAAGAGCGCGTCGGTGGGCACGAGCAAATAGACAACACCCAGCGCGAGGATGGCCTTGGGCACAAACGATACCCGGCGGTCGGTAAACAGCCGCCAGTACAGCTTAATGAAGTTGGGTAGGTGCATCAGAAAGCGCATTATCCTCAGCGGATCGGTGCGGGATCCGCCGGGCGCAGGTTCCTCGGGCATATCCGGTCTCCCCCTGGCGACGGTACTGGCTAGCTATCTAACCCTATTTTACCTCATCAGCGCGAAAATGTAATCCCCCTATCGCAAATGCGCCCGGCTCTGATCGGGCTCGACACTCCGCCCGGAGGATGGCCTGGTACTTTTTGTCCTTGACAACCTCCATCCAATCCGCTATACTACCAATGGTGGAGCGGGCGTGTGGATTGTGCAAGCGCAAGACTCTGAGCGAAGGAGGTGGCAATCCGACCAGGACACCAAACCGAATAGTTCTCGTGCCATGCCAGACGTACTTTAGTCAAGCAAAGAAGGAGTGAAAAGCAATGGCAACCAAGCGACAAGGTTTTACCCTGATCGAGTTGCTCGTAGTGATAGCGATCATCGCTATCCTGGCAGCGATTCTGTTCCCTGTCTTTGCCCGGGCCAAGGCCAAGGCGCTAGAGACCCAGTGCCTCAGCAACATCAAGCAGATCGCCACCGCTGTCCTGACCTACTGTTCGGACTATGATCAGGTCGCCCCAATGTCATTTATGGGCGACGCCACCTCGTCGGGAGATTTCTACGACGTCTGGTATCTGCTTCGTGACTACCTCAAAACGACTGATATCCTGCAGTGTCCAGTGGCCAAGAACGAAGCGGATATGAGCGCAATGGCCAACCTTAGTACCTGGTCCACCAGCTACGCGGTCAACGGTCTGCAGTATACCTCCACCCAAACGGTGGATGGGACCAGCCGCCCTGACCATGCCCCCACCGACGGGGTCTTCTACTACCAGATTGTCAGCAGCTCTCCCTGGTATCCCAATGGAGTATGCCCCATCACCGGTGGATCTACCCCGTGGGAATGTCAGTGCAACATTGAGCA
>CAYNMY010000213.1:0-4784 GCA_964398275.1 uncultured Armatimonadia bacterium
GCCGGTCGCCCGCGGCGCGGCATCCAACTGATAAGGAATCTTCTTCTCCCGGGCGGTCTCTACCAACAGGTCGAAGAGCACCGGGTTGATATTGGCACCCCTGGCTATAGCCGGGCCCTCGCCCAGTTTGATCTCGCCGGTGATCGCCTTGTCCGCATCGGGGTAGTCGCTACCGAAGGTGACATCCACGGCGATACCCACCAGCGGATTGATGCCATAGGCGCTGGTAGTCGCGCCCCGCAGCCCCACTTCCTCCTGAACCGTGGCGACGCTGTGCAGTGAACACTTGAGCTTGCGCCGCTGCAGCAAGCGCAGCACCTCCATCACCACAAAGGCTCCCGATTTGTCATCGAAGGCGGGAGCGGCGACCAGGTCGCCCCAGAGGCGGTCCATGCGCAGGTCGAAGGTAATTGGATCGCCGATCTGGATGCGCTTGAGGGCGTCCTTTTTGCTCTTCGCGCCGATATCAATCCAGAGCTTGCTGATCTCGACTTCCGCCTTCTTACGCTCCTCCGGCTTCATCAGGTGTATCGGCTTGCGACCGACTACTCCCAGCACCGGCCCATCGGCCGCCCAAATCAGCACGCGCGAGCCCGGGACCAGCACCGCGTCAACACCGCCGATGGCGCTAAAGCGTACGTACCCTTCGTCGGTGATGTGCTGGACCATGAATCCAATCTGATCGCAGTGCCCTGCAAGCATAACGCGCGGCTCAACGCCCGGGTTCTTCACGGCGATGACATTGCCGTGCAGATCGGTGCTGACCTCGTCGGCCCAATCACCAACCGTCTGGCGGATGATGCGCTGGACCGGCTGCTCGAAGCCCGACGGGGAGGGTGTGGTCAGCAAAGATTCCAGAAACGCCAACGACTCTTTGCGCATAGCTACGCGCCTCCTTGGTCTAGGGTGTGACCGTGAGCAGTTGGCGAACTTGGTCAGGGTAGTGGTAGATAAGCCACAGTTCCTCATCGGTCAGAGGAGCCTGGGTGTGCAGATTGGCGAGCTGCACCAGCCACAGGGCCTCTTTAGCGTGTTTCTCATCCCGCAGGGCCAGGTCTAGCTGACTGTAGACATACTCAAGCCCAGCGGTGCCGCCGTGAGCACCGGTAGTTATCACCCGGCCGGTGGATAGTTCCTGCTTCTCGCCACGGCCCAGTTGCTCGAAGTCATACAGCTCGTAGTTTTGCCGATCTTTCAGCGCCCCGTCGGCGTGAATACCCGACTCGTGGGCGAAGGCATTAGCGCCCACCCCCACCTGGTTGATGGGCAGGGGCACGCCAAAGGCCTGGCTGACATACTGAGCCAGTTGCCACGCCTTGCTCAAATCAATCGCTTCGTCCAGATACGGATTGGCGCCCCACCTGGCCGAGTATTTCAGCGCCAGGATGCAGGAGAGCAGATCGGCATTGCCAGTCCGCTCACCAATGCCATTGACCGTGGTGTTGATGAAGGCGTCCACACCCGCCTCGCAGGCAGCCAGCGCACCGGCTATCGAGTTGGCGACGGCCAGGCCCAGGTCGTTGTGACAGTGCAATTCCATGGCCATTTGCGTCTCCCGGGCCAGCGTGGCGATACGCTCGGAGATGCGGAAGGGATCCTCGTAGCCGAGCGTGTCACAATAACGGAAACGGTCCGCTCCCACCTCTTTGCCGGCCTGGGCGAACTCGATGAGGAAGTCAATATCAGTCCGGGAGGCATCTTCGGCATTGACGCCGACGCTGATCGCTCCGCCCTCCTTGGCCGCGACTACCGAGTCCACCATCATCTTGATGATATCCTCGCGAGAGAACTTCCCCCGGAATTTCCACTCCAGCATCTGCTCGGAGGTCGAAATTGACAGGTTGAAGTGCTTCAGCCGGGTGTTCGCCTGGGCCTGGCGGACATCGTCAGCCACAGCCCGCGACCAGCCGCTCAGTTGCAGTCGCTTGATCAGTGGGCCGTTGTCGTTTGTGTCCTCAGTCAGCGCAACATTGGCATTGATGTAGTTCCACTCGTGCGGATTGAGCGGAAAGCCCATCTCGGACTGGTAGACACCCATCTCGTCCAGGAGCCAGTTGATCACCGTCTTCTGCAGCTTGGCTAAGCCAATCCGGGCGGTCTGTTCACCATCGCGGTTGGTTACGTCAACAAAGTATATTCTCGGCACGATATCCCCTCCTGCAGCACAGCAGATCTGTGCAGTTGTTCTCCCGCGAGTACACTATTAGTACGACGCCGCAGCGCTGTCGGCCTCTATCGGCGCCCAGCTCGCGGCGTTAACAGCCTAGTTCTATTTCTTTGGGTACTACTATACCCTAGTTGGCCCAGTATTGCAAGGTGCTCGGCAGCCCACAGGCCCTCATTGACGGCAGCCCCGGGCCAGGCAAAACCCCGGACTGACGCGCCTATTTAGCCGACAATACTGGCCGGCCGCAGCCACCGCACCGCGGCTGCGGCCAGTATAGTCAAATAATAAGGGCATCCCCCGGCGACGAGGCTGCCGCGCGGGGGATTCTCCAGCTCACACCTGCGGGAGTGGAATTGGGCAGAACGATGCAGCTAGATGATGACCGAGACTACCCGGTCGCCATCCGCTACATCAATTAGCTTTACGCCGCCCGCGGTACGACTGCGCGTGGAGATATCGTCCACTGGCGTCATTATGGCCCGGCCCTGGGCTGTAGTAATAAGCACACGTTCTCCCTCACCGAGAGACACGTGCTCAGTAGCAGCCACCGGGCCGCTGTCGTCGGTTACCTTGTAACCCAGAACCCCCTTCCCTCCACGCTTTTGCTGCTTGAATGCATCGGGCATTACTACCTTACCATAGCCTTTAGTGGTGACCATCAGAACCGCATCAGCCATATTCGCAAGCTCCTTCCGTGCACGTTTTATACGCTACAACATCGTTATTCTTCGCCAAAAGATGCATTCCTCCTTCTTTTGGCGCGATTCTTGACTTTTTTTCCAGATGCAATATTTCCCCCGATTACTGCTGCCCGGGCAGCCCGAAGTAGCCAGCGGCCATATCCACGCAGTCCTGCCCGACCGGGAAGCGCAGCAGCGGTGCCCCGCTGGGATGATGCCAGTACCTGACCGTCCCAGCGTTGAGCGTGATCAGCTCATTACCCGCGATAGTATCCACGTCGGCGATGGCCAGCGCCCGCAGGCCGTGACCGACCTTGACCGACTTGAGCAGCTCCCCACTTTCCGGATCACATATTCGGGCCTCGCCCCCCAGAATGCTCACACCCACCGCTTTGTCCTCCTCGCTGCTCAACACGCCGGTGACTACGGGGAACTCGACCTCGCCGACGAGCTTGCCGGTGCTATCATACTCGTAGGCCAGCGCGCCCTCATCCACACCGATAAAGATGCGACCACTTACCACTGCGACGCTCGCTGCCGCCTTATCCGCAAACTCCTTAGTATTGAATCCTCCCACAATGTCCTGCTCACCGGCGCGGTAGAACCGCACGGTGCCATCCGCTGTCACCGCGACTATCTCGTCGCCGGCGTGATTATCGAGCACGTCACCACAGGCAAGCGCTACGTTGGGGGCGTCGGCATCGGCGCCGAAAGCCCCAAGCTCCGAACCGCTGATCGGACCCCAGATGACCATCTCCCCGCCAGCGGCGACGTTGCCGAGCGTGACGATATGAGCCGGCTCGGTTGCTTCCGGGTTAGGTATCTGGATCGGCTGGCGGTTGGCCCAGGTCCAGTCGCCCTCGTCCAGCGCGGCGTTCGCCTCAGTCCAGTACGCCATCATTGCGTCAATCCAGTCCTGCTTGCTGCCTTCAAAGCCGCCGGGCTTGCGCCAGTCCGTCCAGATCCAATAGCCATCGGCGGCCGCCACGGAGTTGAAGCTATCCCGCACAGTGAACCTATACTGGGGCCCGTCAGCGGGCCCCTTCGCCTGCGGATAGTGCCCGGCAAGCGAGATCCGGGGATAGTCGGCATTGCGCGAGGCTACCGCTCGCAGGTAGTTGCCGATCAGGTTGTTCTTGAGCCCAGTGCGATCGGGTTCATCGGCGGGATACCCGTGCTCACGTGTGTAGAGCCCTCGCCCATAAGTGTGCGCCTGGATGGCCAGCACCGGCGCTTGCTCGGTGGCCAGCTCTGGAAAGACGGGAGCCAGCAACGAGCCCCAGGCGTAGATGCCCACCTGAAAGCGCGGGTTGACCTCGTCTATACGCGGACGGATCTTGAGCACTTGCTCCCGCACCAGCTCCTGTTGGTACTCGGTGTACCTATCCAGCAGCTTATGGTCCTTCAGGTACTTCCAGCGCTGGTTATAGCCGGGCGCGGCTACCTCCGCGGGCACCTGCAAGCCGTGGGCGGCAACAAACTCGTTGAACGTCGCATCGTCATACGATTCGGAGAAGCCCGCGACATCGCGCTTGTTCTGATCGTAGATCTCGAAGTCCAGGATAGCGCACTTGAAATTAGGATATTCCAGCGACAACTGGGCCTGCTCTACCAGCCGGTTACCGAGTTGTTCCCATTGATAGGCTGATGTTGGGCAGGCGTAGTTGAGCGGCTTGCCGAACCGGCCGATCCACTGGTTACCTTCGTCTGGGGGGCGGAAGATTGAGCCGCCGAAGGTCGCCGCGTCCAGACCCGCCCGGGCGGCGCGCTTGAAGTAGGTGGGCAGGTCCTCCGGCCACTTGTTGCAGGCCACCGTGAAGCCCGCGTCGCGAAGCTGGTAGAAGTCCTCCTGCGACAGCTTACCATGTGCGGGATAGCACTTGGTGATAAAGATCCGCGCCCCCGCCCCGATCCCACATTCACTGCTGGGGGCTGTC
>CAYNMY010000214.1:0-4766 GCA_964398275.1 uncultured Armatimonadia bacterium
AAATCAAACGGAAAAAGAAGTTGACGCCAGACCGAGTGACGCTATTGCTTTAGCTTTTTCTTGTTATCCTCTGTGCCACGGCACCGGACAGCGATGAAAGACCACCCTGAGGCCGGGGAAGTGCTGGGCTAACTGCTGGGTGAAGCGCGCCAGTCCGAAGTTCTCGCTGCCCGCGTGGCTGGTCTCGATGAGCGGAACGTCCGCGTCCAGGCAATAGAACATCGCGTACTCATCGCTCTCGCCCGCGATCAGGACATCGGGGTCATAGCCCAAGAGCGCCTCGATGAAGTGCACGTTCACCGACAATCCCAGGCCGCCCCAGGGCAGCCCGACGCGGCTGACCACTCGCTGACTATCACCGGTCACCCGCACGCAGTCCATACCCAGCGCCGCCTTGACCTGGGTGACGAGCTCCGCCACCGGCCGCGGCGCAATATCGTAGATGCGGTAGAACCCCTCGCTTACCGCGGGCTTACCCAGGCCCAACTCCGCGGCGAAGTCGTCGAGTATGCAGTAGTGATCGAGCATCCCGTGGGCGCGATACACGGTTATCCGCGCGGCGGCCAGCGCAGTGACCCGCCGCCGGTTAACCGTCCAGGTCATATACTTCTCCAGCCCCGGCTCGCGGGAGGCATACGGATAATGCATCTCCTCGTGGCAGACGATCATGTTGCAGCCTTGCTCGGCCGCGTCCTCGATCGCCGCCAAGGTACACATCCAGCAGACGAGCACACCGCTGACCGCGGCCTGCGGATCGCCGAACTTGAATCCTTCGTCATTTCCGGGTTCTGCACCCAGACCCTCGATGAATCCGGCGATATTGATAGCGGTTACCAACCTCTTGTGTTGGTCGCGATCCGCGTGCATAGCTTCCTCAGCTCCATCAGCATTTATGTGCAGGCCGCTGGCTCGGCCGAGAATACCTTTCCCGACTCCTTCCCCTAACACCTGCCTGCGCGGACAGCTAAGGATAGGTCAACCTTACGTAGCGGTAGACACGAGCGATGATTTCGCGGAATGGGCAGTACATATTGGCGACCTCGGTTACCCCAGCACATTCGCCTCGGGGGCGTATCTGGACTCGGGCGGCACCAGCGGACTGGCTAAGCCGCCCCGCGAACTGAAGACTAAACTCAAAGCGCCCGTCACGCGACGGGCGCTTTTTCTTTATGAGATGTTCTTCCAACAAGTCGGAGGCGCTCAAGCTACTACTGCATCTCCTCGGGGAAGATCGGATTGGTCCAGGCCTTGCGGCCCTGCTCATCAATTGCCTCCACGCGGAAGGGCCGTTCCTGCGAGCGCAAGGGAAGTCGCACTTCTTCAAAGGGGGGCGACTCTTCGATGCGGGTGGTAGTCGCGCCTGCTGCCGGCGCTGCCTGGGTCACCGCAACTTCCTGACAGGGCGAGCAGCGCACCAGGACTTGCTCAGCCTCAACCTGCAGATCGTATATCTCCGGCCCGTGGGAGGCGTAGAAATCGCCCCGCGCCAGCGCCGCCAGGATTGCTGTCGGACTGTTCTCAGCTGACCTAGCCATCACCCACGCCTGGGCGTATTCCTCGCGTCGGTGAGCGTCATCCACGGCAAAGCCCCACATCCGCTGACTGTGAGCCAGCAGGATATCCCAGACAAATTCCGAGCATCCCCGGGCGATGCTGAACTGGCAGGTCGTGTTGTAGACTTCGATCCCCACGTGTCCCTGCACGGCAAGCAATTCCGTAGGGGTTACCAACGACCAGTACGGATGCCCCACGAAACACAGCTCACACTGCGCGGCGATGGCCCCAACCAGTTCGACGTAGCTGGGTTCCTCCGGCACCTCAGGAACTGCCTCCAGACCGAGCGCTACCACGTGCAGGGTCTGCCCCAATTCTCCACATCCCTTCGCCAACTCGCAGCCGCTAATAAGCGCCAGGCCCTGGGGATCGAGCCCGTCATAGTCCACCACGGCGTTGTGATCGGTCAGCGCGAGGAAATCATAACCTGCCTGGGCGTAGACCTCGATCGCTTCCTGGGGAGTCAGCCTGCCGTCTGATACCGTAGTATGAGTGTGCAAGTTGCCTTTGTACCAGTTCCCGTCAATCCTAAAGGGATTCGGCACTGTGCGTCGCCTCCTGTAAAACAGAATAGTTGGGTGCTATTTGCTGATTGAGATCAGAAATGCTCCCACGAAGATAATCGCTGCCCCCAGGACGCGGCTGGGGCCGTGTTTCTCCTTGAGCAGCGTTGCGCCCATTATCGCGCCCAGCACGATGCTGATCTGGCGGAAGGCCAGGATGTGGCTGACCTTGCTCAACTCCATAGCCGCCAGGACTGCGGCATAGCCGGTGAAGTCGCACAGCCCCATCACCGGTAAGCGCCGCCAATTGGCACGCGCCTCCTGCTTGATGTCGGCCCAGCGGTTGGTCCGCAGTACGTAAGGAGTCAGCCCTAGCCAGGTCGGTACGAACATCAGGAACAGGAAGTTAATCGCCGTCATCTCGGGCGCGTCCATCGCCGCCTTGTCAATGACCGAGAATATTGCAATGAGCAGAGCGGTGGCCAGCGCGGCCCACAACCCGGGCCCGACGCACTCCCGGGACAGCACGCAGTTCGACAGCTTCAGCGGGCCTATGTTCAGGACATATATCCCGACCATGATAACGGCAATCGCCATGCCGGCCAGAGGGGAGATCGTCTCGCCCAGAAACAGATACGCGCCGAACGGTACCAGCACTATCCCGGTACGCGACAGCGGATAGCCCAGGGACAAGTCACTGTGCTTGTAGGTCGCCGCGAGGGTGATGTAGTAGCCGGACTTGGTCAGTCCCGAGGCAAGCACCAGGGCGGCAAGCGGGGCAGTTAGGACGAGCGATCGGGAGGTATAGCAGAAGACAGGTAGATAAAACAGGATGCCGAGCCCCGTCATCAACCACATACCTACCAACGGGCGCTTGAAGTTCTGGACAAGATAGTTCCAGCCGGCATGGCAGACGGCTGAGAACACAATTAGGGCGACGGCGCGCGGATCCATAAGATTGCTCCCGGCTTGCGTTGGGCGGAAGGTACCACAACCGTTCGGAGCCGTCAAGTGCCCCACGAAGGAGATTTATCCAGCGCCGGCGAATTATGTATTCGCGTGTGGCGCACGCACATTGTCTGATAGACGAGGAGGGAGATACGATGATCCGCATTGGCGTAGTAGGAATGGGGTTTATGGGCCAGCAGCATTTCGCCATCTACGAGGGCATGGATAATGTTGAGGTAATAGCGGTATGCGACAAGAACCCCACCAAGGTCGCCGAAGCGGCTCCCAGCATCGGGGGGAACATCGGCGAAGCCACCGAACTGGACCTCTCGGCGCAGGCCCGGCACGTCTGTTTCGAGGACATGCTGGCAAAAGAGGAGCTTGACTGCGTGGACCTGTGCACGCCAACGTACCTGCACGCGGAGATGACAGTGGCGGCGCTTGAGGCCGGCTGCCACGCCATCAGCGAGAAGCCGATGGGCCGCAACCTGGAGGATTGTGACCGGATGATCGCGGCGGCCGAGGCCACCGGTCGGATGCTCTTCATCGCCCAGTGCGTCCGCTTCTGGCCGGAGTACGAACTGCTGGCGGATATGATCAGCAGCGGCGAGCTGGGCCGCCTGGCATCAGTGAAGTTCACCCGCCAGTCACCGCCAGCGACCTGGGCCGAGGACGGCTGGCTCCTTGAGCCCAGGCTTAGCGGCGGGGCGATGCTCGACCTGCATATCCACGACGTTGATTTCATTCTGTCCGTATTCGGCAGGCCGCGTGCCGTGCTGGCCCGCGCCAGCAACCTCTTCAGCACCGGTGAGAAGGTAGACCACATCATCACGAGTTATCTGTACGACGACTTCATCTGCGTCGCCGAAGGCGGCTGGGCGATGCCGGGCGCGTTTCCCTTCGAGATGGGCTTTCAGGCGCTCGGCGAGCGGGGCCTGCTGGATTTCTCGCTGGCCAAGGACCCGATGCTCACTTTTTACCCCACCGACGCTGAGCCCTACACACCCGAGGTCGCCTCGCAAACGGGTTACGAACGGGAGCTGGCCTACTTCGTGCAGTGTATGGAGAACGACCAGCCGCCCGAGCGCGTTACCCCGCAATCGGCGCGCGAGTCGGTTCGGGTGATAATGGCCGAGCAGCAGTCCGCCGAGACCGGCGAAGTCGTCCGGCTGGACTAGACAAGTATTTTCAGGAGGGATTGAGTCATGCGCAAGAGCATAAGCGAGTGGTCGTTCCCCACGGATATGCAGTTGCACGACCGGATGGTCCTGGCCAGGGAGGCCGGCTTTGAGGGCATCGAGGTCGCGCTGACTGAGGACACCGATGGCTACCAGCACAGCCTGGGCCTGCTGTGTCTGGACTCCCACGAAGAGGATGCGCCGAGAATCGTCGGGGCTGCCCGGCGCGCCGGAATTGAAATCTCCGGCGTCGCTACCGGCCTGTACTGGAGCTACTCGCTGACCGCCGACGACCCCGAAGAGCGAGCTAAGGCGATGGACGTCACGCAGGTGCTGCTGCGCTCGGCCCATATGGTGGGCGTGGACGGCGTGCTGGTCATCCCCGGCAATGTCCACGCTACCTTCATCCCCGACTGCCCCGTCGTCCCCTATGAGGTAGCCTGGGGCCGGGCGCTGGTCGCTATGCAGGAGACGGCGCCGTTGGCCGAGGAACTGGAAGTCTCGATGGGCCTGGAGTACGTCTGGAATATGTTCCTGCTCAGCCCGCTGGAGATGCTCCGGTTCATCGAGGAGGTCGGCAGCG
>CAYNMY010000215.1:0-4758 GCA_964398275.1 uncultured Armatimonadia bacterium
AGAGCATGCCATCGGGGTAGAAGATGGTATAGTTGCGGATGTTGGCCTCCTCGATCATCGCCAGGACCTCCGGCCAGACGTTGCGATGTGCTTGCTTGTACTCCTCCAACCGCTCGGGTCTCAGACCGATTATCATGCCGTAACGCTTCACAACTCATTCCTCCTTTTCGCGGTCCTCGGGGGCGCGAGGGCCGACACTGCTTAAGTCAATTGGCACAAAGCCCAGCTCGAACGCTGGGGAGTCGGGCTGGAGCGTAAAGTCGCGGCTGTCGGGGTCCACGAACAGGGGATCGGCGATAAGCGAGTGTTGATCATACCCCTGCGCCTGCCAGTGCTCCAGCGATCCCCCCGGGAAGTCCAGCTCCGCACCGGAAGTGTCCCAGTAGAGGTTGTTGTCGAATCGGAAGTTGCCGTTCGTCCATTTGCCGCCCAGCAGCTTGCCGGTGTCGAAATAAATAACATTCCTCTCGAGAGTGAACGAGATGTGGTCCTCCTTGTCGCGGCCACGACGAATCTGCCATGCGCGGGAGAAGGCGAAGATATTGTTGCGAACGATGTTCTCGCGACCATAGTGCTGAACGAACCCACCGTCCATGGTATTGTAAACCACGTTATTCTCTATCAAGATATCCGTGCTGCCTTCGTCGGTATACAGGCCCCAGCCGCCGTAAAGGTATCCCTCGACGTCGTGGATTAGATTGTAACGAAGCCGCGTGCCGGGCTGGAGGCCGAGGGTGTAGATACCGCCCATATCGCTGAGCAAACCCCGGCCGATATTGTAGATGTGGTTGTACTCGATGATATTATCCCCCGCCAGGCTCGGCCCATAGCCCCATGTCCAGCCCACGGAGATGCCGGTATAGTTGAGGTCGCGGATTTCGTTGTGCGAGACGACGTTGCCGGCGCTCTGTCGGATCAGTACGCCCACACCGCACAAGAAGACGTGGCCCAGGTCGTAGATGTAGTTGTCGGTCACAACATTGCCACTGGTATGCTCGGCCTCTGGTTCGCGGATTTTCCCCTCCCCTATCTTGATCCCCCCAGCGCCGCTGTCGTGGATGCGATTGGCCACAATGCGATTATTGCAGCAGCCGCGTCCAAACTCGATCGCGTAGAGACTGATATGGGCGATTTCACAGTCTTCGATGGCGCAGCTATGGGTGCCATGCGCATAGATCGCCGCGGACAGACCGGATTCCGACTGGTGGCCAGGGTAGCCACCTGGGGCGAAGGTCCACGCCGAATGACAGAAGGTCAGGCCGCGCAGGATGATATGCTCGACGAATTCCTCCGCGCCCGGGTCGCCTTCCAAACGAACGAGCTGCTCAATAATCGGCGCAACGACTTGTACCTCAGTCATGTCCTCACCCGGCAGCGGCCAATAGTACAAAACTCCGGTAGCGCGATCGAGATACCATTGCCCCGGGTCGGTCAGACCCGCCAAGATGTTCTCGATATAATAGCGGGGGTGTTTACTAATCCATCGGAAGATTCGGTTGCTGGTGGTGGTGAAGGTGACGGTGTTAGCCTGCTCGTCCACCTTTGCGATGCGCACGCGAGCTGCGTCCCAAGTGCGCAAAAGCACCAGCTCGGCATCGTCGAGATTGGCCCAGATAGCGAGCTCGCCGGGCGAGAACTTGAAGTGCGCCTGGACATCGGGCGACTTCATTTCCTCCTTGGACGGTAGCTCCGCCACAGCATAGAAGCCCTCGTGGGGCAGTCGCGCCCGCGCTGCTCGCTGTCCATCCACGAAGAGCTGGCGGAAGTACCACTCACCATCGCTCACCTCGGGTATCTTCACCGTCCACAGATCCCCCTCACCTTTCTGCCAGCCGGTGATCACCCGCCCACCGCTGATAACCGGCTTCTCACCGGGATAAGCTATGTAGTAAATTGGGCACTGCGCCGTCCCGGAATCCTGCACGGTGAGCGTGAATGGTTCGGCCAGCTCGTACACACCGCCACGGAGCATAACTATTACCGGTGCTTTCAGGGGGCCGGTTTGCTTGAGTTCGCGCACCGCGTCGCGAGCGCGCGTGAGCGTGGCGAAGGGGCCGTCGGTGCGGTCGGCCTTGGGTTGGGGCAATGTGCCAGACCAGGCGTCCGAGCCGTCGGTGGCAACATAAAAGGTCGCGGCAGCTTGCGCTGGCTGGGCCTCGCCAAGCGCTATCACAATGATCACTCCCAGTATTACTATTGTCCGAGGCAGTTGGCGCATCTGAATGCGCATATTCCCTGCCGAGCCGGCCAGTTCCTGCCTGCGAGATTGCTGAAAGACCGCGAGATCTTTGGCTGCCACCGACTTGTAAGGAGGAATTGGCGCAGCCGCGAAGCAAAGATAGGGAGGATTACGATCAATACTGTGCTGCCAGGAGGAACTGTATTGCCTGCATACCGAGTAAAGCTGATACCGGAGTCTTTCCAGGCTGAGTCCGAGACCGACCTGCGCCTTGAATTAACCTGCTCCGAGGCGCTATCGCCAGGGACAACGATTCAGTGGCAGTTCCCCAACGCGTGGCTGGCGCGAGGTTGTCAGAGCTTCACCAAGCAGTACCAGTGGGATGACCCACAGGCTGCCGACTACATCAGTGTGACCGTGCCCGGTCGGGAATGCGACTTTGAGCTTTCGGTAGAGACACGAGAGTTTGACAGCGGGGAGCCGGTGTCCCGGCACGGGCGGCGGAGATTTTCAACACTGACCCAGGGGACAGTCCCTGCGGGGAGGCCCGTGGTGCTGGAGTGGCTGAATACCACCGCGTCCTGGATTGCGGAGAGCGAACACGTTTATGTCGCCGTGGACGGCGAAGCGATTACGCCGCTGCCTGAAATCATTACCTGGCCCGGCGAAGCCGTGGCGCTGCGGGTGATTGCACCCTCGGCGGTGGCGCCCCGCCAGCGGTTCACTGTGCGTATCGTGTCTCTGGACCGGCGGGACAACTGCTCGTGTACCCGCTACCGCGGCGAGCCACTGCGCGGCCCCGATAACCAGCCGCTGACCAGGCCGCTGGACTTCTACGGCTCCTGCGCGGTGGAGGTCAGCTTGCCCGAGGAGGGCATATACCGCCTGCGCTATGGCGAGGTGTTGAGTAATCCTATCCGGGTTGCCCCGGACCCACAGGGCCCGTACTGGGGCGATATCCACATCCATACCTGCTACTCAGCCGACGGCAGGGGCCGAGCGTTCTACGAATATGCCCGCGACGTATCGGGCCTGGATTTCGCCGCCGCTGCCGATCACGCCCGAACCGCCATCCTCTCGTGGGACACGCTCAAACGCCTCGCCGAGCAGTTCGACGAACCGGGACGGTTTGTCACCTTCCTGGCCTACGAGAACGGCTTCGGTCACCCCTCGGGGCATCACAATAACCACTATCGCACCCTCGAAGGCAAGGTCTACCCGCGCGACGAGGTAGCGGGCGATATGCGCAACGTCTGGCCGCAACTGGACCCGGAGGAGTGCTTCACTGCGCCGCATCACAGCGGCATTGCCTTCGGCTCGCTCGAGCGCCACAACGGGGTCAACTTCGAGCACGAGGACCAGCGGTTCTCACCGGTGGCCGAGATCTATTCGCACCACGGGCAGAGCGAGCTGTATGACCCACACCACGAACTGGCCTACGAGGTCAACCGCTGGCACGATCCAGGTGAGCGGATCAACTGGTCGGTGCCGGGTCCCCACTACCTGCAGGATGCCTGGGCAATGGGCCTGCGGCTGGGGGTATACGGCTCCTCCGATGACCACAACGGGATGGGCGGGCGGAGGCATCAGGGCATCGCCGCAGTCTTCGCGCCGGAACTGACCCGCGAAGCGCTCTTCCAGAGCTTCAAGCGGCGCGCCTGCTACGCGACAACGGGGGAGCGGATTCTGCTGGAATTCACTATCAATGGCACGGCAATGGGCCAGGAAATCACGGCGGCGCCGGGTGATGAACTGGCTATCCGCATCGCCGTCTACGGCACCAACGACCTCAGCCAGGTGGAGTTGCTGAGACTCGCGCTGGGAAGCGGCCAGTACACGACAGCACTTAACTGGCGACCTCAGCAGCTTGGCCAGTTGGACTGGGAGACGGACTTGACCGAGGTATTTACCGAGCCGGTGATGTATTACCTGCGCGTCACCCAGCATCGGCCCATCAACCACCGGCTGGTAATGGCCTGGTCATCGCCGATCTGGGTTACAGAAGAGTAGACTATAGAAGTGTGTGAATATGAGCAATCTGACGGAAATACTTGACAGCAGTAAGGCCCGGCGCTTTAGCGGGCGGAACCTGCGCGAGATTGCCTTCCCCCTGGGCGGGATCGGCACGGCGACGGTATCGCTGGGGGGACGAATACGGCTTCAACGGCGAGTACTACATCCAGGATATCCGTCCGTCGAGCCACAGGTCATCGAGTTCCCCGAAGGCCTCCGGCTCGCCGCCGGAGAGAGCTTTAGGGTTGGGGGACAGTAGAGAGTCGAGAGTAAAGGCAAAGAGCGAACGGCTGCCTCACCCCCGCCCCCTCTCCCGGCGGGAGAGGGGCACGCCCGGCCGACAGGCGAGACGCCGGTCGTACCAATCAAGGCCAAACCGAGCAACTCACCGGCGCCTGTTGCAAAAGGTGGTTGAGGACCGCTTGCTGGAACAGATTGTGTAAATTTGGCTACAAAACCTACGCAGATATCAGGGCAAGGGTGCCCCTCCCACGAGTTTTGCAACAGTCTCCACCGGCAGAAAGGCCGTTAGCCAAAGACGGTCGCCTCAATCAGCGAGATAACTT
>CAYNMY010000216.1:0-4730 GCA_964398275.1 uncultured Armatimonadia bacterium
CTCCACAGTATCACTAGTCATTCCACTGCTCCCTACACAAGACTATTGGCTGGCGGATGAGGACAGGTGACGTCACGCCCGTGCTTCGCGTACAACCTGGGCGGTATCGCGGGCGATCATCAGCTCCTCGTCGGTGGGGATTACCAGCAGGTAGGCGGGACTGTCGTCCGTGCTGATCAGCGCAACCGATTCACCAGCAGGAATGCTCTGGTTCCTCTGTTCGTCCAGGCGCAGGCCCAGGAACTCAAGGCCCCGGACGCACTCCCGGCGAATGTCGGGGGCGTTCTCCCCTATTCCCGCAGTAAAGACCACCGCATTCACGCCGCCCATCGCTGCGGCATACGCCCCGATATACTTCCTTATGCGGTAGCAGAATATGTTCAGGGCCAGTTGCGCGCGGTGGTTGCCGTCCTGGGCCGCCTGGGTGACATCGCGCATGTCGCTGCTGACACCCGAGACGCCGAGCAAGCCGCTGTGCATATTGAGCAGTGCATCCACCTCGGCCGCATCCATACCCAGCTCCCGGATCAGATGCAGCGGGATCGCCGGGTCCAGGTCGCCGCTGCGCGTGCCCATCATCAGACCCTCCAGCGGAGTGAACCCCATTGAGCAGTCAATCGAGCGACCGGCCTTCACGGCGGCGAAGCTAACGCCATTGCCCAGGTGGCAGGTGATCATCTTCTGCTCGCTCACCGGAATACCGGCATTTGCCAGATACTCACTCGCTCGGAGCGCGACGTAGCGGTGGGAAGTGCCGTGGAACCCGTAGCGGCGGATGTCATGCTGCTCGTACAGTTCGTAGGGCAGCCCGTAGACGAAGGCATAATCCGGCATCGTCTGGTGAAAGGCGGTGTCGAAGACCGCGACCATGGGGACGCCGGGCAGATGCTGTCGGGAAGCCCGAATACCTTCGAGGTTAGGAGGGTTGTGCAGCGGCGCGAGTTGGCAGAACTCCTCGATGGTCGCCAGGACCTGATCGTCAATCAGGACCGCCTCGGTAAACTGCTCGCCGCCGTGGACGACCCGGTGGCCTACGGCATCTATCTGGTGAAGGGAAGTGAGCGTCCCGTGCTGGGGATGGGCGAGGACCTGCATGACATGCCCAAAGGCGACCGTATGATTGGCCATTGCCGCCTCGATTCGGATCTCGTCGCCATTGCCTAAACTATGATTGAGGATGGCCTCGTTGCCATCATTGATACCGACACGCTCC
The DNA here is from genome assembly GCA_964398275.1 of uncultured Armatimonadia bacterium. Taxonomy (GTDB): domain Bacteria; phylum Armatimonadota; class Zipacnadia; order Zipacnadales; family Zipacnadaceae; genus JALGTD01. The sequence continues at coordinate 1,214 of CAYNMY010000216.1, forward strand.
GCCAGTCCAGAGGCCAAAGATTCGTCACCGCGAAACAACTCGTACTTCAAAGAGGAACTACCACAGTTAATGACCAACACTAGCACAGAAGATTTCTCCTAGTTACAGGCGGGGCAGTCATACCTCGTAGGAGCAGGGATAGCAGCCCCCACCTATTCCTCGCCGATAAGAGCCTCTCGCTCGCCCAGAGCCGAAGACTCGCTCAAGAGGGCCTTGCGCGTTTTGTCAATGGTTGCCGAGACGCGATTGACATAGTTGTCGAGGCGCTCGACGATGCCCCGCGCCCAGGTCTCCGCCTCGGCGCGAATCGCCTCGGCGTCAATACGCGCCTGGTCGAGAACCTCGTCTGAGCGCCGCTCGGCTTCCTTGACAATTTCGTCATTGGAGACCAGCAACTGGGCCTGCTCGCGGGAAGCCTCCAGGATCTTCGCCCGCTCCTCGTGTGCTTCCCGCAGGATGCGGTCGCGGTCGCGGCTGACCTGATTGGCCATGCTCATCTCCTCGGGCAGCGACGAGCGCAGCCGGTGCAGCAGATCAAAGAACTCCTCCGCGTCCACCACCGTCCTACCGATGAAGCCGGGAATGAAACGGGTGTACCACTTCTCCCCCTCTTCCCCCATTACTTCCAGCTCTTCGATCAAAGTGAGTATTTCCATGCCGTACCCTCCCTAGTGGTGTGAACCTTAGTGGCGGACGAGCTTCTCTTTAAGCCTATCCAGCACAGGCTCCGGCACAAACTTGGTCACGTCACCGCCCATGCCGGCCACGTCCTTGACCAGGCTGGAACTCAAAAAGGCATAATCCGGATGCGAAACCAGAAATACCGTGCACAGGTCAGGGGCTAGTTGGCGGTTCATCCACGACATCTGCATCTCGCGATCGAAATCCGTTATTGCCCGCAGGCCCTTAACCAGAGCGACCGCACCGCGCTGCCGGGCATATTCTACCACGAGACCAACAAAGCTGTCTACCTCTACGTTGGCCATCTCAGTGCAGGCCGCGCGCGCCATGGCCACCCGCTCGTCTACCGAAAACAGGGGGTCCTTTTCTGCCCCCTCAGCGATGGCTACATAGACCTTCTCAAACATCTGGCTGGCCCGGCGAATCACATCCACATGTCCCTCGGTAATTGGGTCAAAGCTCCCCGGACATACCGCGATGTGCTGGAGATTGTCTGCCATCGGTTTTTCGCTCCTCGCCTCGCGCTGTGGCCTCGAGGTAGTAGATATCCAGGCGATTGTGGCCAAATGCCTTGGTCCTGTCCGGCAACGGATCGCGCAGCACCGGCTCCGAACGCTCGTGCTGTAAGACAACGATGGCCTCAGCCGCAACGCCTTGCCGCTGGCATACTAATTGTCTGGCCAGCGCGGGCAGCTCTGGGGTATCGTAGGGCGGGTCAACAAAGACAATGTCAAACGGGCCATAAGCCCGGGCAACCTCTGCCCACGCTGCCGGAAGGCTTCGCCGCAGTACCACTGCACGCTCGGCCAGCTTAGTATTCTCCAGATTCTGCTGGATAACCTCCGTGCAACGAGAATCGCGTTCGACGAAGACCGCGAGCTCTGCACCTCGGCTGAGAGCTTCGATACCAACGGCACCGCTGCCGGCGTAGAGATCGGCGAACCGAGCGTCGCGCACATCAGCCCCAAGGCTGGCAAAGAGCGTCTCGCGCATCGCGTCGGTGGTGGGACGAACACTTGGCCCGGTCGGAACCCGGAGATGTAATGACTTCGCCTCTCCGCCAATGACACGCAGCTCTCTTCTCATATTGTCCAATCCCCAACCGTCTGGGCATGCCCTGCCAGATAGCGCATCAGCGGCTCGTGGGCGGGATCGCGCAAATCCGGATCCCGGGCAATAAGCTCAAAGGCATCTTCCCGCGCCTGGGCCAGGGCCCTGGTATCACCCAGCAGGCCCGCCATCTCCAGGTCAGGTATGCCATGCTGGCGGCTACCGGTAAGCTCTCCCGGTCCCCGGCGAAGCAGGTCCTCGCTGGCGATCTCGAACCCGTCATTCGTCTTCTCCAGAACTTTGATACGCTCAATTACCTCCGGCGTCCGCGAGTTGACCACCAGCAGGCAAAGGGCCTGCTCGGCTCCCCGACCGACGCGCCCGCGTAGTTGATGCAGTTGCGCCAAGCCGAAGCGCTCGGCGTTCTGGACCATCATCACCGTGGCGTTGGGCACGTCCATACCGACTTCGACCACGCTGGTGGCGACGAGCACATCAATCTGGCCGGCGCGAAACCCGTTCATGGTCGTCTCGCGCTGCACCGCGGGCATCTGGCCGTGCACCAGGCCGAGCCTGAGATTGGGGAAAGTGTCATCGCGCAGGCGCCCGAATAGCTCCTCGGCCGCCGTCAGGTAACCGGTCTTGCTCTGCTCGATTACGGGGCAGACGATATACGCCTGGCGACCGCGTTCAACGTGGGCGATGATCGTCTCGTAAGCTTTCCTTACCTGGCGGCCCACAAGCAGCTCGGTGTGGACCGGCTGACGCCCCGGCGGCAGCTCGTCCACTACGGATACGTCGAAGTCACCGTACGCAGTCAGCGCCAGGGTCCGGGGTATTGGCGTCGCGGACATAACCAGGATGTTCGTGCCCCGTCCTTTCGCCGCCAGGCGGGCGCGCTGGGCCACGCCGAAGCGCTGCTGCTCGTCAATCACGGCCACCGCCAGGTCTGCAAAGACAACGCTCTCCTGCACCAGGGCATGCGTTCCGACTACGCAGGAGATCTCACCGGCCTGCAATTCTTCACGAAGTGCTGTCTTTTCGGCCTCCGGTAAACTGCCGGTGAGCAGGGCGAGTTTGATCCCCAGCGGCTCAAGCAACTGGGAGATGACCGCCCAATCCTGCTCCGCCAGGATCTCCGTGGGCGCCATCACCGCTGCCTGGCGGCCGGCGCGTAGGGCGGCCAGCAGCGCCACTGCCGCTACCACCGTCTTTCCCGAGCCGACATCGCCGTGAATCAGCCGATAGGTGGGCTCGGGCCTGGCCAGGTCAGCCAGCACCTGCTCGGCCACCCGCTGCTGAGCAGCAGTAAGCGTGAACGGGAGCAGCTCTGCCAATTCAGCCAGCACCCCTTCAGCTTTGACGACGGCCCGTTCATCGTGCCGCTTAATCAGGTGGCGGCGACGGGCCAGAATGCACTGGAGGGCGAAGATGTGCTCGTACTGGAGCCGCGCGCGGGCCGGGCGTGCTTCCTGATCGTCGGCAGGCGCGTGGGCGCGAGTGATCGCCCAGGGCAAATCGGGCAGGTCCCGTCGAGTCGCCAGCGCCGACGGGACTACGCCGGTAGGCAGCGCAGCGCAAGACTCCAGCGCCTGGCGAATGAGCCTGCGCAGCATCATCTGGGAGACGCCGGTAGTAACCGAGTAGAGGGGAACGATCTGGCCACCGTCGCTGGCCAGGTCCTCCGTCTTCTCGGCCTCACGGACCAACAGCGTGGCGCGCCCCGTGCTCAGCCGCGCCTGGCCGGGACCCAGCAGTTCCGTCCACGGTGGCTACATACGGGCGC
>CAYNMY010000217.1:0-4723 GCA_964398275.1 uncultured Armatimonadia bacterium
TGCCGGCCTTGACCAATATACTCGCCAATGGACTGGCCAACGAATCAGCTATAGGACCGGAGATAGTGAAGGGAGGGGCCGAAGTGCCGTAGAAGTACGTCGCCATCTCCCAGAGGTCCATATATACGGCTTGGCTGGGCGGATCGAACTGATAACCGGCCATGCTCGGCACTACCAGGTACTCGTCCACCACCGGCAGGCCACTGGCGGTAAAACGGCCCTGTGCCCCGGTGGTCGCCGTCCCCAGGATGCCGTTGGCGGCATCGCTAATAGTGACCAGGACACCGGGCAGGGGGCTGTCGCCTTCGACGTAACCGACGATGGTAGCACTGGCGACAAACTCCACCCCGGTGTAGTCCGGGCCGACGGTTGCCAGCTCGGAGACCGGGTCAAATACTATGCCTCCGTCTCCGCTGCCAAACGGAGGAGGTGGAGGGACGCCGAGAGGCCAGGGCGAAACCGTGTGCTGCCCGGGGGGCAGGTGGTGGATAGCAAAGCTGCCGTCCGCCCCGGTGATAGCGGCAGGATTTGCCTCGTCGTTAAGCCATATATCGATCCCCTCCACCGGATTGCCGACAATATCCACTACCCAACCGCTAATGGTGAAAGCCACCTGCCGGCCGGTGATTACGACGTCCGGGTGACTCGGAGGTACAACCAGGGGATCAACCGGGTCAAACTCCCAGTCTTCCCTGGTCGCTTGCAGGGAATGGGTGCCGTCTTCCAGGTCAGTGAAGGAGAATGCGCCATCGTCTCCGGTGGTTACTACAACCGGCTCGCCGGCTCCCGGAGGCGTTAGCGTCACAGTCACGCCCGCCACCGGGTCGCCCTCATCGTCCTGCACTACGCCCGAAATCTCACGGACCGCGGGGGTGACGGTAAAGTCAACATCAGTGTGATTCGGCGGCAGAGTCTTGGGGATGCTGGTGGGGTCAGACTCCCACGTGGCCGGATCGGGCATGAACGTGTACTGACCGGCGTCAACAATCCCCAGATGATAAAAGCCCCGGTCGTCAGTGACCACCAGTCCATCGCCCGGACTGCTTTCGATTACTACGTTCGGTACCGGCTGCTGACTGGCATCACGCACATAGCCAGAGACAAAATTAGCAAGCTGAGCAGTGCATTGCCAATGCTCGGGCTGGCCATCTCCCTCCTCCCAATCGTCATAAGTTAGCAGATCCCCGGTCCGCGAATAGCCCATCATTTCGCCGCAACCTATATCCTCCGGATCACGGGAGTGGCTGCTGGTCATGAGTACATAGCCATCGGCAGTGTTCCGAAACTGTCCTCGCTCCCAATAGGGATAGGATCCGTCCAGGTCTATTTCGGTGAAGTAATACTCGCCTGCGTTGTTCATCACCGTAGTCGCATAGTAATCGAGGTCGGCTTGAGGCTCGACCTGAGCCAGTTGAGTCTCGGTGATGTCCACCCAGGTCCCCACCAGGTCGGGGTCTACCGTGTCCTGGAGGCGGCTGAACCGGCTGGTGTCGTTGTCGAAAGTCAATTCCATATTGTTAGTCGTCAAAGAGAAGCCCATCGGTATCGGGCCAACCGGCAGTCCACTATCACCACCCAGGCTGTACAACACCATTAGGGTAGTCTCGTCAGTAGCAGGATTTACGCTAGACAGACCCCAGAAATTGAGCACTGTGCCATTGCCCAAGTCCTCGCCCTGGACAACGCCATATTCACTCAGGCCAAGACGGAACACCCAGGCAACGGGCACCTCCACGCCATTCTCCCACTGCTGGGTAAGCAGCCAGTTGTCAACTGCACCAGGCGGCACATCGGTATAGGTCGCCGCCCGCTCGTAGATCTCGGGCACGGGGTCATCCCCTATCTCTATGGTGAGCTGGGAGTCAGCAACTGAGTAGGTGCCGACCAAAGTTTCTCCCACCTCGCCCGGATCGTTGCTTTGCTGGATAGTAATCGAAACAGTGCCTCCGTTGGCGGAAAGGATCCCCGCTTCCCAGTTTCTCTCTTCGCCGTTTACACTGGCGTGTGTAAAAGTACCATCCGCGCGGGCCACGAGCGCGGCGTGATCATCGCCGCCGTCGGTCATCCACCAGCTCCCCACCACGTCCGGGTCAACCGGAGGCAGTGAAGCGGTGAAGTTGACGCCCGTGTGGTTCGGCGCCAGAGTTTTCTGCTGGCTGGTGGGGTCAAATTCCCACGGCGCCAGTTCCGGGGTCAGGGTATACGTGCCGCCGTCAATAATGCCGAGTTGATAGAAGCCGCGGTCGTCCGTAACTGCCAGGCCATCACCCGGAGTGCTTTCGATGATTACGTTGAGTACCGGCTGCTCGCTCTCATCACGCACATAACCAGAGACAAAATGAGCACTTTCAAAAGTCATCTGGCTATGCACCTGCACGTCTTGCTGCTGCTGCTCGTCCCATTCCCAGTCCCACATATCTATAGTTAGCACATTGGCAGTGCGCGAATAGTGCGCCTTGGTGCCCTGACCTACATCCTGGTCGTACTTCAACTCGCCCTCGTACAAGTCACCTCAGTGCCTGGTGATGATAAGGAAATAGCCATCAGCAGTGTGCCAATAGTCCCCCCGTTTCCACCACCAGTCACTTCCGCTGAATACGCTATTATTGTAGAATCCGCCCTGGTCGTCCCACACCAAAGTGAAATAAGAGTCGGGCGCGGCCCGGGGCCCGACCTGAGTCAGTTCCGTCTGATCGGTCATCACCCAGGTCCCGAGCAGGTCGGGGTCTACCGTGTCCAGGAGGCGGCTGAGCCGGACCTCGTCTACTACTTCCAGCTTGTTGTTGCCATCCGTCAAAGAGAACGCCATCGTCATTGGCCCAAGGTCGTCCTCAGAAGAGTCGGTGTACACTGAGATAAGTGTCATCTCGGTATTGGCGGCGTTGGCGCTAAATAGGCCCCAGAAGCCCAAGCCGCCCGCGTCGTCGCCACTTAGCCAGTCCACCCACATCAGGCCATACTCATTGATGGTAAAACGCTCAACCGAGGTTTCCTCCTCCCACTGGCCACCTTCCCATTCGTGGGTGACCAACCATTGCCCGACTGCGGCGCTGGGCAGATTGGCGTAGCTGGCCGCACGGTCGTACCCAAATGTCCCTTCACCCGTGGTTATGCTTAGTCGCGAGCCATCAACCGAATAGGCTGCCTCGAATGGCCCTACCGTTTCCGTCGGGTCGGTGGTCGCCTCGATGGTAACATTTAGAACTCCGCCGGCAGCGGTGCTAAAGGTGCCCCTCGTCCAATGTCTATCATCGCCTTCGCACTTATAGGCGCTGGTAAAAGTGCCGTCAGCGCGCAGCACCATTGCGTCGGCACAATGCTCCGATTGCTCGAACCAGCTCCCCACCACGTCCGGGTCAACTGCAGCGCTAGCCCAGGAGAGGCAACTGATTGTGGCAACAGCTATAACTGTCGCCAACCAGACTGTTTTGTGAACCGCATATCCTCGCAGCATTTTGCTCACTTCCTCCAGTCGACTGTCATCCATCATAGTGATAATTCGCTCTCAAACTCCCCTTTCCTCCTTCTTTCGCAAAAAAACTCAACCTTTTCTCTGGATCCCTTGCCGACCATTACGGGCCTGCTGAGCCGCCCAGCCCCGACGCGATATCCCCGCCCCGTCGTGCCCGGCCGGCTACTGCGCCCGGCTGCGCCCAGGTCTACCCCGTGAACACGCCCGTGGTTTTCCATCCCGGAACAGTCTCGACAATCGCCGTTGAACTTCCAGTGCGCGATGAGTCCCGACTCCAGTGGTTCTGACATTGCATTACCCCCGGCTCGAGATTGCTTACGTTCCCTCAGGCTCTGGCAAGTGCCCGTAGGGCATTGTCTGGGCTAACCTTCTTTGCTACTTGCACAGGTTCCTGCCAATGCCGACTGCCCCTCTGCATCAATCGCACACTGGAACCGCGGTCACGCTGCCTTAAGCTCCCTGTTCTTGTGAAGGGGAAGTCTGCGCGATCAGCGAACTTGTCAGGTAGGTGAAGAATGTACCCTCCGAACATACGGGAGGGCTCGCGGTGAGCCGCAACGAACTGGTAAGATTGGACGGCATCAGCAACCATCAGCTCAAGTACGGAGGACTTGAGCTGCCGGGCGGCGAAACCGATATTGCCTGGGGACACATCCAGTCCGATACGGGTCATATCTCGGCGTGCTTCGCGCACGTTGGTTAAGGTACAATGTCATGCTTTTGGGTATAACCAGTAGGTAAGATCATCACTCATAGGGGGACACGAAATGAGAGGATTACCCAAAGCCTACTTTGGCAGCGTTGTAGCGCTGTTGATGACGGCGAGCGCGTGCCATGCTGCGCTCACGCCGGACATCGTGGCCCAGATCAAAGATGCTGTGGTGCTGATCCAAGTTGAGTTGGCGGCGACCGCGACTGGTGATGCATCCGCCGGCTCCGGTAGTGGCTTCGTCATCAGCGCCGACGGTCGCATTGTCACAAATGCTCATGTGGTAGCCGCAGAAATCGAGGCGGAGGACGGCCGGACACTGATCGCAGACGACCGCGTGGTGAGAGTCATCTTTCACCCTAACACCCCCCGGGAGCGCAGTTACGAGGCCCAGGTACTCCGCGAGAACCCGGATCTGGACCTGGCACTGCTGAAAATCCCAACGGCCACGCCCACATACCTTGAACTGGCCGATTCGGACATGGTGTACGAGACGCAGCCGGTCTATGTGTGCGGGCATCCGCTGGGACTGCGTGAGATTT
>CAYNMY010000218.1:0-4716 GCA_964398275.1 uncultured Armatimonadia bacterium
AGAATTACGGTCCTGCCCACGGTCCTTTCTCGCTTAGAGGATCGTCAACTGCGGCCAGGCGATATTGTAGTGTTGAAGGAGCGCACTGGTCTCGACGGCCTGGCCCAGCCGGGCTACAAGTACAAATGGGATGACCGCCTACCCGATGCACTGTGCCTCGAACCCCGCTGGCACACACGCCAGTGGATCGGCTATGAGGTTGTTGAAGGAGAAGGGCAGCGGGCGAGGATCAGGCCATCGCGACCTTGATTTCTGCCAGGTTGCCCTTGCCGATGCCCGCCTCAGCAGCCAGCCCGATGTAGGGAATGTCCTCTGGTTTCAGCCCCAGGAGTGTAGCGGCGTAAGCGTCGGCCGCGACCATATCCGCGCTGACCAGCACTGTATTTCGCTCCTCGACCATGCCCGGGCCTTTGGGCCCGCCAGTGACTAGCACACGCGTGGCATCCACGATGTTGAGCGTCGGCCGCAGCGACACGGCCAGGCCGACGATGTTCTGGTGTAGATTTAGACCCGGAGCGCTCTCGCCGCCCGCGCGGTGGTAGCTCCCCCGGTCCCAGACGACGCCCATCTGGTTCTTGAGCGCCGCCGTGGTCACCGTCGCGCTGTGCGCCTTGACGATAGGCAGGTTTATGTACACGTCACAGTCGAGTAACTCGGTGGCCACCTGATCGTTCTGGATGTTGACTCCCGCCGCCAGCGTAACTTCCTGGTACATACTCTCATTCTCCAGGCTGACCAACGGCACGCCCAGCTCGCGGCAGACCCGCTTTGCCTCAGACATATCGAAGGTGACTGTGGCGCTATCGCAGCTATGCTCAACGACAACGATGCGCTTGGCCCCGGCCTCTTTGCACAGCGCGATGACCGCGGCCAGTACCCCGGGGCTGGTGGTAGCTGCCTGGGCGGGCTGCCGCGCCCAGGCCAGATTGGGCTTGATGGCCACCACGTCGCCGGGCTTGACCCAACTGCTGATGCCGCCGTACTTCTCCACCGCCGCGCGGACCAACTCGTCGGGCTTCATATTCTGGGCGACGGCGATATCAACGTCCGCAGGACCCGCCTGCCAGCGATTGCTACCCAGCCGCGGCTCGGCGACTGCGACCCCTGGATCGCCTGCGGCGCCCGGCCCGGGCACTTCGCTGGGGGGCATCTGGGCAACTTCATCGCGCGAGCAGCCCCCGACTGTGCCCAGCGCAGTCAGTCCGATACCCAGTCGCGCACACCTGGCCAGGAACTCACGCCGGTGCATCTTGCTCATATCATCTCCTTGCCTGATCAACACGAGACCAAGCCGGTGATTATCTCGCTGACGCATTAGGACTCCGCGGGCGGCGGCAGGTAACTGAAAAGCGCACGCAGGCCGGCGAAGAGCGGAGCCGCCACCAGACCGCTGAAAATAGCCTGTGCCAGGGTACCCGTTAGCCACCGTACGAAAACCGGGGGAGGCAGGAAGAGCAGTTCGACCAGGTTCATTGCGATAACTGCCGTCGCTGTCACCAGCATCGCCACGAACACCTGATTGGGGAATATCCGCCCGCCGAGTAGGCCCAGCGCCGTACCGGCACCGATGTGACTGACAAACAGACCACCCAGCGGCAACCGGCCCAGCGATCCAACCATCAGGCCGGTGCTAAGTCCCGACCAGGCACCCTCCAGCGGGCCCCGGGCCAAGCCCACCGTGACCAGCAGCACAACGGCGAGGTCCGGGGGCTGGCCGTCCAGCCGCAGCCAGGTGGGCCAGGCGTATTGCCAGGCCACCAGAACCACAGCTAGAATGAACTCAGTGAGATAAACCCAGAACAACGCTGCTCCTTCTCCCCTGGAACCGACCTACGGCGTCGGGACGACCCAGACATAGTCGAGGCGCTCAAAATCAACAAAGGGCCGGATGGTAGCGACAACGGTTTGCGCATAAGCCGGTGAGGTGGTCACGGCCTCCACCACGCCGACGGGTATTGAGCGGGGGTAGATGCCGTCCTCCCCTGAGGTGATGATGACATCGCCGGTGAGGATATCGGCACGGCGGCGCAGTTTTTCCATCTGCAGTCGGTCGGGCCAACCCCCGCGCCAGTGCTGGACTGGTCTGACGATGCCCACCACGCGACTGCGCTGATCGCGGGCACCGAGACCGTGCTGGGCGTCTACGATAAGCAGCACCTGAGCGGCATTCCCCTTCATCACCTCGATCACCCGTCCGACCAGGCCTCCCGCTTCCCGCACTATGTCGCCCTTGCTGATCTCGCGACTCTCCAGGGCCTGGATCGTGATGCGACAGCGCTGGCTATCAGGAGCCCGGCCGATGACCAGGGCCGGGATATCCTTGACCTCCTGATCCAGCTCGAGACCGAGCTTCTCGCGGAACGCCTTATTCTCCCGGAAGTGCTCGGTCAGCAGGATCGTTTCATTCTCCAGTTGCTTACACATCTGGCGCAGTCGTCGGTTCTCCGCCGCCAGCGACTGGGCCCGGAATACTGATAGCGCCGTGTCGTGGAGAGCCTCGTTGACCTTGGTCACCGCACTCATGACCGGATAGCCCAGCATCTGGCAAACGTATTCCGGTAAGCTGACCCGCTTGCTGTCCCCGACGAGGTGCTGCCACATCGTCAGGACCATGGCCAGGGTAACCAGGAATAGCAGTGGACTGAGGCCTTTTCGACGGCGCGCATCCAGTAGCATAGTTGAGTCAACGGCTCCCAGCTAGGCCGACGAGCTGAAAGGCAAGTCGTCGAGTTCTTCCAGGTAGCGGGCGGTGCCCAGCACCACACAGCTCATCGGCTCCTGGGCCACGTAAACCGGTATGTCGGTCTCGGCGCTGATGAGTTGGTCCAGCCCGCGCAGCAGCGCGCCGCCGCCGGCCAGAACGATACCCCGGCTCATAATATCCGCAGCCAGTTCCGGCGCGGTGGCATCCAGGGTTTCCTTGACCACCTCGACGATTGCCGCGACCGGCTCGGCGCAGGCTTCCCGGATTTCCGAGGAGGTAATCACTACCTTGCGGGGCAGGCCGGTTACCAGGTCCTTGCCCCGTACCTGCATAGTGGTCTCCTTGGGCAGCGGGAAAGCCGAGCCGATGTTGATCTTGATCTGTTCCGCGGTGCTCTCGCCAATATACAGGTTGGCCTCGTGGCGCAGATACAAGGCAATAGCTTCGTCAATCGCCTCGCTGGCGATGCGCAGTGAGCGCTGCGTGCAGATGCCGCCCAGCGAGATCACAGCCACCTCGCTGGTGCCTCCACCGATATCAACGATCATATTGCCCACCGGCTCGGAGACCGGCAGCCCGGCGCCAATCGCCGCGGCCATCGGCTCATCCATTATCCGGATTTCCCAGGCCCCGGCCTGGCGGGCGGCATCCTGCACCGCGCGCCGTTCCACCTCGGTAACCCCGGCAGCAACACCGATGACAACGGACGGATGCAGGAACACGCGGCGGTCGTGCACCTTGCGGATGAAGTGGCGAATCATCGCCTCGGTGACGTCGAAGTCAGCGATCACGCCTTTGCGCAGCGGACGGATTGCCGAGATCCGCGCCGGAGTACGCCCCACCATCCGCTTGGCGTCATCGCCGACGGCGAGTACTTGCATGGTGTCCTCATCAATGGCGACCACGGAAGGCTCGTCGAGCACAATGCCTCGGCCCTTGACGTACACGAGGGTATTGGCCGTACCCAGGTCAATACCCATATCGCCGGGGCTGAGCACACTGTGCAGCGCCCTGCGCCACGCCCATTGAAATATGCTCCGTCTCACACTGATCTCCTGTTGATCTGCGATATCGCCCCCGGATGATTGGGGGGAATTGCCCGGGTGCGAACACGCCGGCACATAGCCAACACACGGTGACCGCCGAACAGCTCTGCACAGCCCAGCGTCCCCAGAGCCTTGACCACCCTGGCTATCGGCAGGCCCACTACATTATAGTACGAACCCCGAATCCACTCAATAAAGCTTGTCACTGGCCATCACGGTATCAACGCCCAGGACGAGCCGGTCCGGATGGCGAAGGGCCACCCACACAGCCTTACGTACGGCTTGGCGCATAGCCAGCCGGTACGGTGGCCGGCGAGAGGACGCTGCCACTCCACCGGGCAGGGCACCACTTGGTAGGGGATGCCGGCTAACTTCAGGAGGCGGGCCCACCGCGCGGAGGTTGAGGCCAGGATCAGCTGCTTCCTCACCACCGGAGGAGCAATTATGTCGCACTCAAATTGTCGTCGCCTGCTAGCGGGAAGATGCACGGTAGCTACAAGCGCCCGGAGCGAATAATGGAGTAGAGTAACCAAACGCCCATTACTGCGCCGACTACAATGAAGGTAATCGCTGCGGGGCTACCCACTGTGCTAACTGCCTGCTCGCTGGTCAGAATCATTGCCGCAGCAATGATTACCGCTGCTACGATAATGCTGAACGCCAGGCGGTTTGCCATGGTGCTGAATTGGTGCAGAGGCCGATCGGTCTGCTCCAGTTCCACCCGCATCTTTAGACCATTGACCTGGGCACGCAGGAGCAGCTCGGAGAGCTGCCTGGGCAGACGGACGACATAGTGGCTCAGTTCGCGGCTGAAGCTGCCCAACTCATCCAGAATAGCCCTGGGCATCAGCCGGCGGAGCAGCGAACGCTGCGCGGCATCGGCGGCCAGCGCGTCAAAGTCGAACTCCGGGTCAAGCTGCAGGCAAATGCCCTCCGTGATCGTCATCGCCCGCAGCAGGCTGATCC
>CAYNMY010000219.1:0-4705 GCA_964398275.1 uncultured Armatimonadia bacterium
GTGGGGGTGGTAGTAGACAGCACGATCTGGGCGTTCGGTTCGGCCAGGCGCAGTTCGCGCAGAATCGGCTCGGTCGCTGCTACCTCGCCGACCGAAACAGCATGTACCCAGATGATCGGCCCTGCGGAGTTATTGAGCTCCTTGATCGCACCGGGTAGTACCCCGAGCCGCTCGCCCAGGCCCTCGCGCGACTTGCCCTGCACCACCAGCCGCCACAGCAGGTACAGGAGGATCAGCGGCAGCAGCAGGACAAGCAGAAGATTGTACAGTATTCTGCGCCAGTCGAATCTGGTCTTGGGTTTTCGCGTAGTCATTGTTTGGTGTTTGCTCAGAGTTTGCGGTAGAATTCGCCGTGGGGAATCATTAGCTCGAAGCCGACCTTCTCGTAGGCCGCGCGCGCCGATGCGTGGCTCTCATCCAGCCCGGTGTGGACTTTCGCGTAGACCATCCCGGCCTCCCGAAACAGCGTCAGCACGTGACGGTATTGCGCGGCGCCGATGCCCTGGCCCTGGCAATCCGGCTCTACCGCATTGTTGCCAATCTCTGCTATTCTCGTTTCCGAGTCGAGTACGAAGGTGACGAAGCCGACAATCCGACCGTCAATCTCGGCGACCAGACACCATTCGGGCCTGCGTTCGAAGTGCTTGGCGATCTGCTGGGCCTTGCCAGTCTGCCAGCCGTCCGGCCACAGCAGGTTGAACAGTTCCTCGCCCATCCGCCCGCAGAGGCCCTGATAGATCGGCTCCCAGGCGGCTACGGCGATTTCCTGGACGCGGGGCAGATCCTGAGGCTCAGTTTGTCGTATCGTGGGCACCAGGTGATTCTCGGTCAACGTGAGTCGCCCCCCGCGTCGTTCAGATGCTGGGTACCTTTGACCTCGGCACTGCGATAGAGCCGGCGGTACACGCCTTCGGTGCCGATCAGTTCATCGTGCGTGCCCTGCTGGACGATTCGGCCCTGCTCCAGAACGACAATCCGGTCGGCGTCGCGGATAGTCGAGAGGCGATGAGCGATGATGATAGCGGTTCTGCCCTCCAGAAGCGTATCCAGAGCGCGGTGCACTGCGGCTTCGCTCTCGCGGTCCAGCGAGGAGGTGGCCTCATCCAGGATGAGGATACGCGGATCGCGCAGCAGCGCCCGGGCGATGGCGATGCGCTGGCGCTGCCCCCCGGAGAGGTTGACGCCGCGCTCGCCGACCAGAGTGTCGAAGCCCTTTGGGAGCGCGGCGATGAAATCGAGGGCATTGGCCGCCTGAGCCGCCGCGATGATCTCCTCTTCGGACGCATTTGGGCGCCCGAAGGCGACATTATCGCGGACCGTCCCGGCAAAAAGCAGCGTTTCCTGGGGGACAAAGCCCATGAAGCTGCGTAGGGAGGCCTGGGTGACGCTGCGCACGTCGTGACCGTCCACCAGCACTGCTCCGGCGGCAACGTCGTACAGGCGGGGCACCAGGTTACCCACCGTCGTTTTGCCGGCACCGCTCGGGCCGACGAGCGCCACGGTCTCGCCGGGACTGATCGTAAGATCAAAATCAATCAGGACAGGCGTGCCCTCATCGTATGAGAATCGGACGTTATCGAAGCGCACCTCGCCGGCGGCGCCCGGCAATTCGATGGCGTCGGGTGCATCGGCTACGTCGGTCTGTTCTTCGAGCATATCCAGGGTCCGGCGGGCGGCGGCCTCGCCGCGATCCAGGGCCAGGCGCAGCCGGGTAAGCCGGCTGATGCCGGTGCCCGCCGATTGCATCAGCAGTACGAAAGTCATCAGTTCGGCGGGAGTAAGATGGCCCTGGATTATCTCATGAGCGCCGTAGAGCAGCGCCCCGCACAACGCCACACTGACCAGGCTCAAGGTGAACATTTGCGAAGCAGCCCGGACGCGGGCACTGCGCAACTCCCCGCGCATTACTCCCTCCGCAGAATTCGCGAACCGCTGTGCCGCGGCGCGCTCCATGCCGAATATCTTGATGACCCGGATGAGGCTAAAGCCTTCTGCCACCGCGGCAGTAAGATCGGCGAGGCGCGACTGGACCAGATGACTGTAGCGGCGGACCCAGTTGCCCAGGGACTTGGTGATAAAGTAGACCAGCGGAGCGACAGCCACTGTGACCAGCGTCAGTCGCCAGGAGAGCTTGAGCATCAGGCCAAACGAGACCAGGGCAGTAACCGGCGCGACGACCAGTTGGGCCAGTTGTGAGCCCAGCACCTGCTGGAGCAGCATCGTGTCGTTATTGACCCGGGAGATTAACTCCCCGGAGCGCTGGCGGTCAAAGAATTTCATCGAGAGGAACTGGAGATGGCTGAAGACGGCGGTGCGCAGATCCAGCAAGGTCTTCTGGCCGATCCACTCGCCCAGGTAGGCGGAGATCGCCTGGAACAGTGCAGCCGCGACCAGCCACCCGAGCAGAATCAGAACCCGCTGCACCAAGATCTGCAACTGCTCGCTTTGCGCGGCGGCGCCTGCCCCGCTGAGGCTTTCAAACAGCGGCGTGAAGACGTCCTTGAACCGGTAAATGGCCAGCGCATTCAGGCCGCCGGCCAGGGTCATCACCACCAGTGCTACCGCGATGGTAGGCCAGTACTTCCTCGCGAAGCTCCGCAGGCCCCACAATCCGCTCACTGTACGCCCTCCCCTGGCCCGGTAAGCCGGTCCGGCGATAGTTCGCTTCCCCCGGTCATCACAGCCACAGCCAGCTCGGCGGCACGCCGCGAAGCACCGGGGGCACCCAGTTCCGCCCGGACTGCGGCCAACTCCTGCCTCATTTGCTGGTAGCGCGACGGGTCCGTGTACAGTGCAAGCACTTCCTCGCAAAGTCGCTGCGGATTGACGTCGTACTGGATCAGTTCCGGCACGATCGGTTGGTTGGCAATGATATTGGGCATCGCGTAGTAGTCGGTCCCCAGATCAACTAGGCGGTGTTGGAGCGCCATTGCCCGGGTGCCGCGGTAGACCATAATCAACGGGCGCAGCGCCGCAGTGCACTCCAGGGTCGCAGTGCCTGAGGCGGCTATCACCAGGTCCGAGGCCAGGATCAGAGTCTGGCTGTCGGTGAGCGGCGTTATGTATTCGATTGCGGCGGCCCGCTCATCGAGTCGGCTCGGCCGCTCGGGGTTCCACACCGACCACAGGAAGTGAGCTTCCGGCAGATTGTCACGCAAGAGTTGCGCCGCACCCAGCAGTTGCGGGCCGATGCAGTCGCGCTCGACCTTCCGGCTGCCCGGCATCAGTCCGATTACCGGCCTTCCCTCCGGTAGATCCTGCGTGCGGCGAAACTGAGCCGGATCTTCCCGGCCGCTGAAACGTTCCACCACCGGATGACCTACCCAGTGTGCGCACACCCCAGAGGCGGAGAGCTGCTGGGCGGACCACTTGAAGGGCGTAGCTACCACGTCAACGAGTTCGCGCAGAAAGGTCCAGTCGCGCGGTCGGCGGCGCCACGAGGAGGGCGGGAAGTAGTACATAATGTGCTGCTCGGGACGAGTCCGCCGTACGGCTTGGGCCAGACGCACGTTAAAGGCGCCGAAGTCAACCAGGAGAAGCAAGGCGGGTGAGCGCCGCCTTATGAGATTGACCATTCGCTTGTGCTGGAGCAACAGATGGGGCAGCTTGCGAATCGCCTCAGGTAACCCCATCGCCCCCCACTTGGTGCTGTCAAAGTCGGTAATGACGCCAGCTTCACGCATGCGGCTCCCGCCGGCGCCGGTCAGTTTGACTGGGGCAAGCCGGGCCAGTTCGCTAGCCAGGCTGGCCGCGTGCAGGTCCCCGGAGGGCTCGCCGGCTACGAAGAATACTTCCCGCTCGCTGTTCATAGACCGATGCCCTTGAGGAAAGCCGCGCAGTGCGGAAGCCGGTCGCACACGAGTCAGTGAGGGTCAGCCTGGCGGCCGCTGTAGCCCTGGTCAATACGCCGCATAAACTCGATCAGCCGCTTTACCTCCGCTGTTGGCTCCGATTCTTGCACCAGCTTCGCAATCGCGTCGCTGGTGTTGAGTTCGCTGCGAAACAGCAGGCGGTAGGCCCGCTTGAGAGCACTGATCTGTTCGGCTGACATATCGTGGCGCTGCAGGCCGAGTACATTGATGCCCCGCGGCCGGGCGGGAATGCCCTCGACGACGGTATATGGGGGCACATCGCGTACCAGTCGACAAAAGCCGGCGACCATTGCCATCGTCCCGATAGTCAGGTACTGGTGGATCCCGACCATGCCACCGATGTTGACGTAGTCTTCGATCACGCAATGGCCGCTGACCCCGGCGTTGTTGGCCATGATTACCTCATTACCCACCACGACATTGTGGCCGATGTGTGAGTAGGCCATCAGCAGGTTATTGTCGCCGATCCGCGTGCTTTCGCCCTCCCCGCGGGCTCGGTGCATCGTCACGAACTCGCGAATGTGGTTGTTCTCGCCGATGATCAGGTGCGTGGGCTCGCCCCTGTACTTCATGTCCTGGGGCGGCTCGCCCAGTACCGCCCCGGTGTGCACTTCGGTACCTGCGCCCAGTTGCGTCCCGCCCCGTATTACTACATAGGCGCAGATGGTGCAGTTATCACCGATCTGGGCATCCGCCTCGATGATGGCGTACGGCTTTACGGTGACATTCTCGCCCAGTTCAGCCTGCGGGTCAATTATCGCTGTAGGGTGGATGTTCATGAGTGCAGGCTCCGTCGTCAGGCGTCTTCTTCGGGGGGTGGTGAGTCGTCAATT
>CAYNMY010000220.1:0-4698 GCA_964398275.1 uncultured Armatimonadia bacterium
CTCACTCACACTTATCGACTGGACCAGCGGCTAACCGTCGGCGCCAACCGGGCTGCCCAGCGCGTCCGCCCCGATGACCCGGCCCTGGAGAGTGTCAGCACCGAGGCGGGCCAGGTGGTGAAGGTGGTCCCCTTCCTACCCGGCGAGGGCGAGACCGCTCGCCATGCCCGCCGCCGCCAAGCCACTTACATTGCGGAAAAGATTCAGCAACTGGTTCAGGAGGAAGGCCAATTCCAGTATGGCGATATCGGCATACTGATGCGGCGCCGCTGGGAATTCCGCCACTTGAAGCGGGCCTTCGAGGATCGCCAGATCCCCTACCAGGCCCAGGGCGGGATCGGCTTTTTCGATCATCCTCTGGCGCGGGACGTATTTGCTTATCTGCAAGTAGTCAATAATCCGGGCAGCGATGAGTATCTCATCCGACTACTGACCCGGCCGCCGGTCTCATTGAATGACCGCCAGTTATTCCTGCTGGCCACTTGTCCCCCACCCTCAACTGATGGGCCTGCCCAGCCGCGCCGGCGCACCCCGCCCATCATCACTTCCCTGCAGCAACTCGCGCACGGGACAGACGAATGGCGCTCAGCCGCCGAGCGGGACGAACTGCCCGGGGAACAGCTGCGCACCCTATTCGAGCTTATTACGGATTTGCGCGGCCAGAGCCTGTTGCGACCCGCGCGCGAAATTCTAGAACGCATTCTGGAGCATATTCCCGCGGAGGCGTTAAATGCTGCTGAACAAGCTGCTGCGCCCTCCGTAAAAGCCACCTTGACGGCGGTCATTGACGAGCTAGGTGCTACCGGGCGTCCGGCTAATTTAAGTTCACTGGTCCGGGCTTTACAACTGTATCACCAGCACGATGGTCTCCAGTTGCCCGTAGCCGATGTGCCCGCCCACAACGCCGTGCAGATAATGACCATCCACCGGGCTAAGGGACTAGATTTTGGCGCCGTCTTCATTCTGGCCTGGCCGCTACGCGCCCGCTCCGCGCTATATGATGAGCACTGGGGGCTGCTGGGATTCAAAGTAGCTGGCGCCACCTCCGCCAAGAAGGTCTGCTACAAGTTATTCAGTAGTGGTTATGATGAGCTGGAAGAAGAAGCCCGCCTGTGGTATGTGGCTATCACTCGCGCTCAGCACCTGGTGGACGTAGCTTTCGTAGGCGGCCCGTCGGCCGAAGACATTCCCTGGGCCGACGACCTGGAGACAGCGGCCCCCGAGGACGGCCTAGCCCTGGCCGGCCGCCAGACCCCCGGGCCGGGCTATTCCCACATCGCTCCCCTGCTACCTGAGCGACTGTCGCCGGCGGTGCAACTGCCCCGCCCGGCACCAGTTATCACCACCAGCTTCACCGACCTGCACCGCCTTCTGGAATGCCCTTTGCGCTGGTGGATAGCGACCCAATGGCGGCCGGGCGCCGCCGCGGCTGACCCGCTGCAAGATACGGCCGGCCTGGCGGTAGGCACCTGCTTTCACGTCTACGCCGCCGCCCACTACCGCGCAGGTGAAGCCCCGGATGAAGCTTACCAGGAGCACTTGGTTGATTCGGCGCTGGCCGACGCTGATGCCGCGTCAGTTGAGCGGCTGCGGCGACTAATCGCGGCTTTCGCGGCCAGCCCCTGGAGCGAGCTGCGGCCGGCTCCCGAAGATGTGGAAAGACCGGTGCATCTGGTTCGCGAAGTAGCCGGTGCAACCGTGGACATCGGCGGCGTGGTAGACTTACTCTTATCAGCGCAGGCGCAGTTCGTGGACTTCAAGACCAACCGCCGGCTGGACGAGTCAGATGTGGAGGATTACGCCCTACAGATGTACATCTATCAGCAAGCTCTGCTCACGGAGCCGGCCCTAGCCACCAAGTTGCAGCCCCTGATTGTCCACGTTACCGAGAGCGGCCTGGACCAGATAGCCTTAGACGAGGCATTGGTATCCCGCCAAGCTGAACACCTTGACCAGGCTCTTAGCCAGATCGTTGAGTTGGAATCCATCCAGCAGCGACCGGCGCCTTCGCTCCAGCCGCCGTGTGAGGGGTGCCCATTTGTAGACATCTGTCCTGATACTGCGCTACGCAGCGAGAGGTAGGTGGTGAGCTATGCACTCGACCGTCACGTTTGCCATCAGAATGTGGCACGCAATTGTCACCGGCCTGTTGGTTCTGGCTCTGATCATTCATCAGGATTGGCCCGCTGCCGCGCAGCCTCCCGACCTCAGGCCCGACCAGCAGCGCGGAGCGGCCTTACTCCTGGCGGCTATCTCGGGGGGTGGTTTTATCCTGGTGGTAGGGCTGATGCGGTGGTTAGGCCGCCGACAGGCTCAAGCTCGACGCCAGGCGCAGGCCGATGAGGAGACTCCCTGGGACCGCGCCCAGCGCCATCTGGAGGAAGCCAACTCCGAAGATGACGGCACCAAATAATCCATAGTCTTACCATCTGTCGTTCCTCGCCGTTATCTGTTGTTGTCTGCCGTTATCTGCTGTTGTCTGGCGTTGTCTGCCGTTCCCTGCTGTTACCCCTCTCCTGCAAGGAGAGGGGCCAGGGGTGAGGCCTTGCCGTTGCGATTCTCTCTTGACAGCCCCCGGCAGTTGGAATAAAATAGCCCTCAAGTGGGCGGGTAGCTCAGCTGGGAGAGCGCCTCCCTCGCACGGAGGAGGTCGAGGGTTCGAATCCCTTCCCGTCCACCATTATCATCTTAGCCACAGCAACAGGGGGCTAGCTGATGGACCCCGAGTTAAGTTCCCTCCCCTATCCTGAAGGCAAGCAGGGAGCGTTTTCCCTCACCTTTGATGATGGTATCACCTCGCAACTGGAGCGGGCGATACCGATGATGAATGATTGCGGCCTGCGCACCACCTTCTATCTGGGCCTGGGCGGTGAGGATTGGGAGGAACGCTGGGCGCCGTGGCGCGAGGTAGCGGCGAGTGGCCATGAACTGGGCAGTCACGGCACCACGCATATGTGTTCCCGGGTCCTGCGGGATCATCTTAAAGCCCGCAGCCTGGAGGATTGTACTCTGGCGGAGATGGAAGAGGATATCGCTTTGGCGGCCCAGCGTCTGCGCCAGTTGGTGCCGCAGCAGCGGGATACCTCTTTTGCTTATCCCTGCTATCAGACCCACGTCGGCGAGGACCACAATCGGCAGAGCTATGTCCCGATTGTCGCCAAGTATCACATCGCCGGCCGGGCGGGCCGGTCGGAGCTGGCCAATCACCCCCTCACCGCTAGCTTAGCTTGTTTATCCTCGTGGGGCGGCGAGCGAGCGTGGGGACCGACGCTGGTGGGCCTGGCCGAGCGCTGTGCTACTGAGGGCAAGTGGGGCATAATGAACTTCCATGGTATCAACGAAGGCCATCTGACAGTAGCCGAAGTTGATTTCGCCGAGCTATGCCGACACTTGCAGCTCCATTCTGACCGTATCTGGACCGCGCCCGTCGCCGAGGTCGCCCGCGCCTTCGTAGATTGGCGCGAGGCCCAACAGCTACAGTGAGCCCCACCGTTGCTATCACCTTATTCAAGCAACCACCGGAGGTAATCGTAACATGGCAAACCTAGCAATAAAGGATGGCAAGCCCCTGCTGGAAGGCAAGACCATCGGCAAGTCCTGGCCGCTTTACGACGACACCGACCGCCAGGCGCTAATCCGCGCACTGGAGAGCACGAAATGGTGCTGCACTTCGCACCAGAAGCAAAGCGACTCGGAAGTCGGCAAATTCGAGATTGCGTTCGCTGAATATCAAGACAACGAATATGGCGTAGCCGTCACCAATGGCACTACCGCCATTGAGGTAGCGCTGCGTGCTGGCGACATTCAGCCCGGGGATGAGGTCATCGTGCCGGCGCCCAGCTTCATCGCCACCGCTATGGCACCTTCTTTCGTGGGCGCTATACCAGTATTCGTTGATATTGACCCGGAGACTTACACGCTTTCGCCGGCGGCATTTGAGAGTGCTATTACCGCCAAGACGCGGGCGGTGATCCCGGTGCATCTGGGGGGATACCCGGCTGATATGGACGCGATTGGCCCGATAGCCGAGCAGCATGACCTGCTGGTTATTGAGGACTGCGCCCATGTGCACGGCACTATCTTTGATGGGCACAAGTTTCCCGTGAGCGATATGGGGACTTTCAGTTTCCAGCAGGGCAAGACGCTATCGGCGGGCGAGGGGGGCATGGTTCTGACCAACGATCGCGAATTAGCGGCGAAGCTGCACAGCCTCAGTAGTCATGGACGGATGGCGGGGCATCCGTTGTATGAGCATCACCTGGTTGGCTCCAACCTGCGCATGGTTGAGTTTCAGGGCGCATTGCTACTTGCGCAGCTCGCGCGCCTTGATGAACAGATCAAACATTGCGATGCCAATGCCCGCTACTTAGCCGCCGGTATGGAGCAAATCCCTGGTGTCCGGTCTATGAAGTGGGACGAGCGCCTCACCCAATGGGGATTCTACTACTGGACTTTCAAGTTCATACCTGAGGCCTGGGACGGCATTACCCGCGACCAATTCCTCCAGGCGGCCGGCGCCGAGAATCTACCTATTGGGGGCGGCGGCCACATTGACCCGATGTACCTGAACCCGATGTACACCGAAGGCCACGCCACCCACCGCAAGCACGAATGCCCTAACTGCGAATATGCCTGGAAAAACGAGGCGCTTAGCTTTGGCCATGCCACTTTCTTAGGCCCGCGGGAGGAAATGGACCT
>CAYNMY010000221.1:0-4691 GCA_964398275.1 uncultured Armatimonadia bacterium
GTGCAGTAGCCCGTGTATCTCCAGCAGGCACAGCTCCTGCGAAAGGCTGTGGTCGTATTCCTCGGCCTGGCGCACAGCCGTCTCCACTGAGATTATGATCTCACCGCCCCGGCCCTCTTCGTCTTCTTCAGCCTCAAAGGCAATCACGTCGGTAGGCCCTGAGCGTCCCAGAAGCTGCTCGTTGAGCTCGGCCATTCGCGCGTCATCTACCAGGACGACGCTCAGGTTGTCAAGCGCGGCATCCGTCTTTTCGGCGGCTGCGCGCAGCACCCGTTCGAGCTGGGCCAGGTCGGTCGGCATATCTTGCAGGTCTCGTATTTCAACCCTCATATCGGATTGCTGGAGGACATGCGCCCTTACCCCAGTTGCTGTCCGCCGTTCTCTGCTTTCTGGCCGTAAGTCTTCGCTACTTCTTGGGCATCACGCTCGATCTGGTCCGGGTACCTAATGCGCTGGTGGAACATGGTATTAAGGCTAGCGATAAGGCTTTCCTTAATCTGCTTGGCGTCGGCGAAGGTGATGGGACACTCATCAAACTGACCCTCGGCGATCTTGTGGTCCACCAGCTTATTCACCATCTTCTCGACGTTGCTGGGGGTAGGTTCGTCGAGGGTGCGAGCGGCTGCCTCGACAATATCAGCCACCATAACGATAGCATTTTCTTTGGTTTGCGGCTTGGGACCGGGGTAGTGGTAGCTCTCATCCACAACTTCCTTGTCGGGCCCGGCTTGCTCCAGGGCTTTGTGGTAGAAGTACTCGATGAGATAAGTACCGTGGCTCTGGGGGATGGCACTGGCTATGGCCGGCGGCAGGTTGATCTCCCGGGCCATTTCCAGGCCGTCTCTGACGTGGGCGATTATCACCAGCGCACTCAGGTGAGGAGTGAGCTTGTCGTGCGGGTTCTCGCCGCCGAACTGGTTCTCCACAAAGAAGTATGGGCGCTTGAGCTTACCGATGTCGTGATAGAGTGCGGCGGTGTGCGTCAGCAGGCTGTTAGCGCCGATGACTTCGGCGGCTTGCTCGGCCAGGTTGGCGACCATTGCGGCGGACTGGTAGGTCGCCGGGGCCTCCCGGCGAAGCTGGCGCAAGATCGGCTCGTTGGGATTGGACAACTCCATCAGGCGCAGATCAGTAAGCAGGCCCAGAGGCCGCTCCAGAACGGTGATAGCGCCGACGGCCAGCAAGGTGGCGGCGACTGCCCCCAGTGCAGTGACGCCCAGCACCTTCCAGTCTTGCGTTAAATCAAATGCCTCGGTAGCGATGAGCAGAGCGACGGCATTGCCCACAGCGACCATCACCGCGGCCCGGGCGATGGTGCGGCTCCAGGTGCCGCGGATGGTAATCACGTTGGCGGCAAGCAGGCCGCAGACAATGGTAACGACTACGAGTCGGACATCACTCGCGGGCGTCACGATGCCGATCAGCAGTCCGAGTACAGCGGCGGTCGAAGAGGCGAGTATGGGCTGGGTGGCAATGGCGAGTAACATACACGCGGTAGTGACTGCGGTGAGCACTATGGCCTCGAAGTATGCCGATTGCTGGCTGATACGGAAGATGAGCGCGGCGGCGATGATCACCACGCTGAGCAATCCCAGCCGGCCCATATCGTTGTAGATGGCTGGGGCAAAGCGACCCGTAATGGCCCACAGCAGCGCGACCACCAACGCTAGCAGCATCAGCATTGCCAGGGCCTGGGGGTAGTTGATTGCCGGATTGATCAGGCCCAGTCTCTCGAACATGTCCATGTGGTCTTGAGCAACGTGCTCGCCCTCGGCGATGATTATATCGCCCGCCTGTACGGTACGCTCCACGGGCTGGACCTCTTCGCGAGCGCGCTTGCGTTCTTTGGCAGTGCTCTCGCTATCGAAAGCGTGGTTGGGCTTGATGGTCAGGTGTGCTATTTCGGCCGCCGCGGCGGCGGCAGCGCGTGTTAAGCCCAGTCTTGTCGCGCGCTCCTCGATCCGGCGCTGCGCTTCCTCGAGGTCATTAGTAAGCTCGCGCAGCGGCTTGCCCATCTCCGTGCCCGCCAGGTCCCGAGCCACCGCCTCGATTTGCTCGAGGGTAGTTGCCGGCTTCTCTACCGCGATTCGCAGCGTTGCGTTGCTCAGGTCAAGGGCCAGCCGCTCCTGGAGGTCTTCCATCTTATCAACAATCGGCAGATCAGGGTTGTTCTGGCGAATGTCACGGGCCTGGGCGAAGATATCGCCGATCACGCGCAGCACTTTGTCTTTGGCGTCGGCAACAGGCCGGTATTGCTGGGGCACTCCCGCCTCGGCCTTGTCGCGGAGTTCTTCGGTCTGCTCGGTGGAGATATAAACTGTGCTGCGCGGAGCGATAATCGTGCGGTCCGCGGCATCTCCCAGCGACCAGTCTACCTTCGCGGGCAGCACCCGCGCCCACAGAGTGAAGAACAGCAGCGCGACCGTGGTGAGCGCGAGCACCAGCCGGCGCTGCTGGAGCTGATCCAGGCTAACCAGCCAGAAGATCAGGAAGGAAGGCTTCCTATCTTGCTTTTTGCGTCGCGGCATCTGCCCTGCACTCCTCAACTAGTGTTTGGTTGCATGAATCAACGCAATATTGCTTGTGCCTTGCGGGCCGGACTCGCTGCGCTCGACACGGCCCCTCTGACGGCGTACCACAATAAGATTTCCGGAGGGGCCTGTCGCAGGAAGCTTCGCAACGCGAAGCTTCCAAGGCTGGCCCTAAAGGCGTCAGCAATCTTAGGCTGACTTATGCAAGTAAGTACCAGCGCTATGCCCGGTGCTCTACTGCTCCTCGACGGGCGGCTCAGGTTGTGAGCTTTCCTGTTCGTAGGCTCTGACGATGCGCTGCACCAGGTCATGACGGACGATATCGTGGCCGGTGAGCCGGCACACGGCGATGCCTTGCACGGCACCGAGCACCTCGATAGCGTGCACCAAACCGGGCCGAGCCGACTGAGGCAAATCAACTTGGGTAATATCTCCGGTGACAATCATTTTGGAGCCCAGGCCCATGCGCGTCAACGCCATCTTCATCTGGCCAATGGAGGTATTCTGGGCCTCATCCAGCACGATGAAGGCATCGTTAATGGTCCGCCCGCGCATGTAGGCCAGCGGCGCGACCTCAATCGTTCCCCGGCGCAGGTGCCGCTGGAGCCGGTCCGCACCCATGACGTAGATCAGCGCGTCATAGAGCGGACGCAGGTAGGGATCAATTTTGTCCATGATATCGCCGGGTAGAAAGCCCAGTTCCTCCCCGGCTTCGACGATCGGGCGGGTGAGCACGATGCGGCTGACCCGGCCCTCTTTCATCGCGCTGACCGCCATCGCCATAGCCAGGTAAGTCTTGCCGGTCCCGGCTGGTCCGATACAGAAGACCACGTCGTTATCTGCCACCGCCTGGACGTATTCCACCTGCCCGGCGGTTTTGGGCCGGACCGGCTTACCCCGCGGGGTAACCAGCAGCGCCTCGGATAGCAGCGCATCAGCATCATCGGGGGCCTCGCGCTGCACCGCCTGAAGAGCGTACTTGATGTCCTGATCACTGAGGCTCTGGCGACGGCGGATGATCGCCAGCAGTCGTTTGAGCAACTCGACAGTATCCTCGGCCCGGGCCTCCTCGCCGAATATCTGAAGCTGGTCGTCACGAGGCACAATCTGCACCCCGAGCTGCTCCTCGATCAGCTTCAAGTTCTGGTCATGAGCTCCGACCAGCACTTCCAGTTCGCCACCGTCATACGTCAGCAACCGGGCGGGTGACTTGTTCTCTGTCTTACTAACCTCGGAGTTCGTAAGGGATTCCTCCTCAGACGATGTCGGGATATTCGTCGGTACAATAGTATTGCTGCTATGGTGAATGATGGTAAGCGGCTCATGAACGAATTGGTGGAGCTAGCCCGGCGGCCACCGCATCTGCCGGCCGCCCAACAGGTGGAAATGCAGGTGGTCTACGGCCTGGCCGCCGCTGCGCCCGACGTTGGCCACAAGTCGGTAGCCGTCGGTGGCAATACCTTCGGTCCGAGCGATTTGCCTGGCAACCAGCGCGCAGTGCCCCAGCAGGTCGGCGCTATCCGCCGCGGCCTCATCCAGGTTGGCGATATGCTCGCGGGGGATGATGAGAATATGCACGGGAGCCTGCGGGTTGATGTCCCGGAAGGCGACGACCTTATCATCCTGGTAGATGATATCGCTGTCCATCTCACCGGCGGCAATCTGGCAGAATATGCAACTCATTGCCGACACTCCTCGCTGGGGATTCTCAGCCCAGGGCTGTCTGGTTGACTCGGGTATCACCATCGTAGTCAAATCTCATTTGTAGAATCTCGCATTTGACGCGCAGTGCGCAACGAAGTGAACGATGTTGCCCCTCCCCAGCTGAAGGGTCATTCCGCTGATGGAATAATTTGAACGCCTGCTAAGTCGTTCCATGCTCCTTGGTTATTAACACGTTGAAACTCTCCTGCGCAAAGTGTTTGTCGTTGGTCAGAACGTCGGTGACCGACTCCGATTTCATGGCATTCATTGAGATGCAATCGGTCAAACTGTATTCCTTATCAGGGCGTTGTTCATACAATTCTATCCCTTGAAGAAACGAATCGCGCGATTGGGGGCGGACCGTCACATTCGGGTCCTCTAGGATCGCTCGCACCATCTGGCTAACTTGACGACGCACATTCTGGCCGCCACCCGATAGCGCGTCCAAGAACTCGG
>CAYNMY010000222.1:0-4680 GCA_964398275.1 uncultured Armatimonadia bacterium
ATGCCCTCCAGAGGCCACTGGGGGATAGCCCGGCCCAGCGCCGAGAGGATTGCCGCCGACCGCAGGGCGTACTCCCGCTCGCCGGTCTTGGCGTACAACGCTGCCATCCGCCAGGCCGCGCCGCGCATGTTCCCCACGGGCGCCGGATATGACTAAATGCCCCAATTTCACCGTTATGCGCATTGAGGCTGAATTTGTGGTGCTACACTACGTACTGTAGATCTTCCTAGGCTGTTGAACATTGCTCACTCGAATTCCCACTAGGACTTCGAACTGTTCCATCCCGTCGAGTGTTAGGGTCCCTTCAAACTTGCTAGAGGCGAGAAGCCTATTGTTGCACGTGTAGGCAATCCGTCCAATGTGGGACAGACTCGCCAGATCTCTGACCGGCAAGTCTCCCAGAAAGTAATGCAGGAATGGCAGGTCGTATTCGGGAGCGGACCGGGTGACAAGCGTTATGTCGTGTCTACCTCCCGGACTCACCTTCGTATCATCAGCCCGGAGAGGTGTGTCATCATCCGTCACGTGGATTTGGAATCCGTCATCAAGCCAGTCGGTCATTTTCTTGAAACCGTAGAGGGCCAGGCCTCCGCTGGGCAGCCTTACCCCAAGGTACTCAGCAGCAAGCCCGCGATAGACGGATACAAGACGGTTGAGACTTGTGAGCACAGCATCACGGTCCATGGGGCTATGCGGAAGCAGGTGTCGGAGATGGTTATTGGCGTGAAAGATGGCGTTTCGCTTGTCCTTGTACAGGTCTTGCCAAGCAGTTTTCCAGGGCGACGGGTCGCCAGGCTGATGCATGACTTGTGAGAAGTCTACCCAGCCCCGCCGGTGTGCCTCTTCAAAGGCTCTCTTCAACCATGTTCCCTCTCCTTCTCTCTGCTTCTTGGGTACAGCGTCGCTCAAGATTGACTCCAATGCAAGGTAGAGGTTGCGATATGCATCAAACAAATCATTGGTGGTCTGGGAGAGACGAAAATAGCGAAAACTGTCATGCCAGGCGAGTGAGGTGCGGGACGGGACTGGCTTTACATTACCATCGCGGTCGATTACGGTAGCGGTCGCGGACACGCTGGCACGCCGTGTTCCAATGCTCACGACGCGAAGAATGCTGTGTCCCTTCTGGACCCACCAAGTGACGTGTGACTCTTCTACGTCAACAATCGTTAGACGGTCAATCCCGCGAAACACGCACAAGTCGAGACCTCGTTGAGCGGTCTCGAGAGACCTGTCCCGTGCCTCTTCGTAGCAAGACAGCGTGGGACCGCGAGCAACCATACACCGTGAATGCTTGCGGGCATCCACAGTCCATCCACCGTCAAGATGCTCGGACAAATCTGCCTTTGGGCATCTATCCAGCACAAATACTCCGCCCGAGTTTACCGTACCCCCGTCTTGGAGAATGACCATGCCGTCGCAATCTGCCATTTTGCCTTCCTTGCCTGTGCCGTCCCTCATCATACTATGGTGTGCCCTATACACTCAAAGCTTCGGCCAGAGCCTGCCGCTGCTCTCTGGGTAGGGCAGCCAAGGCTTTAGCCAGTCGTTGTACTTCGTCTGGATCTGCCGCCCAGGCTGCGGTGCTTCCCACCAGCGCCAAACCCACCGCAATACCCATCATGACTGTCAACAGACGACGCATATTAGACCTCCCAGATACTCCCCTGACTCGAGGGAGCGACTTCGACAGTGCAGGGCTACTTTCGCCCCATCGCCCTACGGTTCGACGCCGTAGCGACCTGCTCCTCCGCAGGGAGGAGTTCTTGCGCCGACAAGGGAATACTGCAACACAATAAGCCACGTGAGAAATGCCGCTGTGCAGGAGGTAACGAGTTATGATCTCAGTCGTGCTCGAGTTCGGCCGAGGTACGATGGAGTTCCAACTCTCGGAGGAGCAGTTCTTAGGAGATGTGCAGCCGCGGCCCGTGGCCGCACTGGACGACGTGCCGGCCGCAGTCAGCAAGAACATCGCCGACCCAATTGGGGGCAAGCCGTTGGCGGATATGGCCGCTGAGGCCGACAGCGCGCTGATAATAACGGTTGATTACACGCGACCGTCGCCCCGGCCACTGCTCGAGCCAGTTCTGGAGGTGCTGGAGCAAGCTTCGCTCCGGCCGACCATCGCCCTTGCCACCGGCCGCCACCGGCTGATGATCGAGGAGGAAATCATCGAACATCTGGGGCCGGAGATCTGCGCGGCCTACCCGGTTATTCAGCATGATGCCTTTGACCCCGCAGCCCACGTAGACCGGGGCCAAACCTCCCGGGGTACGCCCATCAAGGTCAACCGCATGGTCCTGGAGCACGATCTGGTAATCGGGGTCGGGATCATCGAGCCCACTTATCTGGCCGGGTTCTCGGGCGCACGTAAGCTGATTATGCCGGGCATCGCCTGGCACGAATCTATAGACGCCAATCACTACCTGATTACCGACCCCCGCTCGCGCGTGGGTGTGCTCGACGGTAATCCCATCAGTGAAGATATGGAGGAGTTCGCGCGGGACTTGCCCCTGGATTTCATCGTTTATGCCGTCGTCGGGCCGAATGACGAGACCACGGCGATAGTAGCTGGCGATCGCTACGAGGCCCACCGCGCCGGGTGCAAGCTTTCCGAACAGATCTTTCGAGTCGAGGCACCCCGGGCCGACATAGTCATTGCTTCCGCCGGCGGCTATCCCTACGATTGTGACCTGGTCCAGGGGAAGAAGTCAGTCATTGCGGCGTCTGAGCTGGTCAAGCCTGGTGGGGCGATCATCATTGTTTCCGAGACGGAAGAGGGCTGGGGCGCCGAGGAGGCCTTTGAGCGATGGGTCAAAGAGCTCACGCCTGAAGAGATACTTCAGCAAGCTATGAAAAAGGACCTGTTCTGCCTCGGTGCTAATGGCGCCATGATACTGGCTAAGCCCGTGGTCAATCGTCAGGCGCGGGTCATCGCCCTTACGGGGGAG
This sequence comes from uncultured Armatimonadia bacterium, assembly GCA_964398275.1. Classification (GTDB taxonomy): domain Bacteria; phylum Armatimonadota; class Zipacnadia; order Zipacnadales; family Zipacnadaceae; genus JALGTD01. The sequence continues at coordinate 2,952 of CAYNMY010000222.1, forward strand.
GATTTTGTCCACGAACTGGACGACACGTTCATTCGCGCTACCTCCCATCCCCAGCAGGCCCTGGCCTGGGCACGGGAGCACACCGGCGCCGAGGCCAGCGTCGTAGCCGTGCACAAGGCCCGCCGCCTTATCGTCGAACCGCTATCAGCTTGAAAGCCCCAACGCAGAGCTACAGCCTGAACGCCGACTGTGCGCGGGCAGGTCATACCGGACCTGACGGGAAAACACTCAGGTAGGATCCGTATCAGCCCGGGACAATCTACGCAGGGAGCCGCTACGATGAAGGTCACCATCGCCCAGTTGAATCCCATCGTGGGAGATATCTCCGGCAATGCCGCGCGGATCAGGAATACCGTGGCTCAGTGCAGCTCCGAGCCACCCGACCTGCTGGTATTCCCGGAGCTCTTCCTGACAGGATATCCGCCCCGGGACTTGCTGCAGCGGCCGTGGTTTATCGCCCAGGTCGAGGAAGCCGTCGCTGAGCTGATTCAGACCTCGGCGCACTACCCGCAGACCGGGATACTCTTTGGCGCTCCTGGCCCCACGAACAAGAGCACCGGTCGAGGGCTGTATAATTCCGCCCTGCTGGCGTACCAGGGGCAGTTGGTGGGGATTCAGCACAAGTCCCTGCTGCCGACTTACGATGTTTTCGACGAAGGCAGATACTTCGACCCGGCCCCGGAGGTGCAGGTTATCCCCTTCAAAGATGAGAAGCTCGGCATTTCTGTCTGCGAAGATGCTTGGAACAGCCCCGACCTGTGGTCCCGGCAACGGCCATATACCTTCGACCCCATCGAGCAATTGGCTGGGCAGGGCGCTACAGTATTGATAAACCTCTCCGCCTCGCCGTTCTTTGTCGCCAAGGAACAGGTCCGCTACCGGCTCATTCGCGCCCACGCCCGGAAACACGCCCTACCCTTTGTCTATGTCAACCAGATTGGCGCCAATGACGAGCTCATATTCGATGGGCGCAGCTTCTGTGTTGACCAGAGCGGGGAGCCGGTCACGGTCCTGCCGGCGTTCCAAGAAGAAATGCGGACCGTGGATACGAACAGCGCCGGGACGGTCGGGCTTTACACTCCGCAGGATGAGATAGAGTCGGTTCACGACGCACTGGTGCTGGGCGTCCGCGACTATATGAGCAAATGTGGCTTCTCCCAGGCGGTCGTCGGCCTCTCCGGCGGCATTGATTCTGCGATCACCTGCTGCCTGGCCGCACAGGCCCTGGGAAGCGAAAACGTGCTGGGTGTCTCGATGCCTTCACCGTACTCTTCTAAGGGCAGTGTAGATGACTCGCGCCACCTGGCGGACAACCTCGGGATCGAGTTCCGGGTCATACCCATTTCCGGGATATTCCACTCTTACCTGGAAACCATGGACGAGTTCCTGGATCAACAGCAGGCCGGGATCGCCGAGGAGAATATTCAGGCCCGAATACGGGGCAATATTCTGATGGCCCTTTCCAATAAGTTTGGCTACCTGGTGCTGTCCACCGGCAACAAGAGCGAGCTGGCGGTGGGCTACTGCACCCTGTATGGAGATATGTCGGGCGGCCTGAGTGTTCTTGCCGACGTGCCCAAGACAATGGTCTACCAACTGGCGGGTTGCATTAACCGCGCAGGACTGATCATACCCCCCGAAATCATCGAAAAGCCGCCCTCCGCAGAGCTCAAGCCTGACCAACTCGACCAGGACACCCTGCCGCCTTATCCTATTCTCGACCAGCTCC
>CAYNMY010000223.1:0-2960 GCA_964398275.1 uncultured Armatimonadia bacterium
TGAAGCGCTTCTGCCCACTGACCGTATCCTCCAGTATGGCGATCATATCCGAGGACAGCATATTCAGCGCCGGCCAGGAGATTGTAATCGGCTCGTTCTGGGCGTCAGTGGTGATCGCCAGAGACCAGGTATACTCAGTCAAGTTGGCCGGGCGCATATCCACCACAAACGGTGGGGTCTGCTGTGTGGTGCTGACGAACTCCGCCCGGAGCATCGGCCCATCGGTCAAGGCAGCAGGCGGCCCGGAGACATCGGTCTGATCCAGACCATCCTTCGCCACTGCCGAGACCCCGAGCGTTCGCCGCCGGCACAGGCGACTGGCCCCAGCTACTGTCAGCTCCACGCGCCAGCCATCGGGGTCGGCGGCCGCCGGCTCCGGCGCGGCGGTGGGCATGACCAGTGAGGGCGGGGGAAAGATGAAGGCCAGTTCCTCATAGGTCTTCAGCCAGTAACCCTCAAAAGGATCGAGCCGGATGGCGTTGACATCCGTCTCCCAATCGTACGGATCATTCGCCTGCCCCGTGTACCAGAACAGGGCCGGCTGGAAGAGGTTACGGGCAATGGCCTCTTCTACGGTCCACAGGTCCTGCGGACCGGTGCGTAGTACCTGGGCAGTATTGAACTGAATCGGTAGACCGAAGGGCGAGCCGATTTGATTCCAGCCCTCGTCAAGAAACACCACATAGGCATCATCGCTGGATACCTCTTCAGCGTCGGCCGGCAAGATCAGCGTCTGCGCGGTGGGATTGTAGACCCAGTAGCCTTCGCCGGGTACTACGTTGGTCAGGAATGAGTGGGGGAACTGCCGATAGGTGTGGGCGTCTGGTTCGTACCTGATCAGCCTCGGATCGTTCGCACCACCGCCAGTGAGGTTGCCCAGGCTGTCAAAGACGTGTTGGGCATCGGTATTGGCGAAGGTATACGGAACCGATAGCATTTCCAGCCCGGAGGGAAAGCCGCGCGGCGGCAATATCGGCAGCGCCGGCACGAAAATCTTGCGGCGGATGAGTTTACCCAGCCCACTGACTTTTATCTCGGCTATACCTGGCCGCACGTTGTGCGCACGCACTTGCCACGTAACACCTTTTAGCTGGTTAGGCGCAACCATCCCGATGGTCTTCACCATTGACTGGCTATCCGGCCACAGCTCCAGGCCCTCGGGCAAGTCAATAGCGGCCTGGGCGTTGAAGATAGCGGAGGCGCCGAAGTTATCCACGAAGAAACTCACCGGGAACGGCGAGCGGCCCTTTTCGTCGGACAGGTACAAATGCTCTGCATCTTCGACCGGGTCGGTCGCCGGGTCGTCGCCTTCCTGCTTCATCAACTGACGCGGGCCGTAGGCCGCCGCAGATACCGAGGGATCATAATCCGCCGACGCCGCGCCGAAGGCGATATAGCTTACGCACGTGCGCGACTGGCCCGGCAGCAGGCGCTCTTCGTCCCACTGGACGGCATAAGCCCAGTCCGCATTGAGCAGCGAGGTGCTGGGGTTAGGCGTGAATCCGAACCAGGCTGCGGCCAGACGCGAGCGGACTCCCAACTCGATCTGGTCGGGAAGGCCGCCGCTGCTGTTACGCACCTCCGCGGTGTCAACGATACCCTTGACCGAGATAGGAGTCAGTGCCGGGTCGTCATAGCATACCCAGGACTCGGGCAGCCCATGCTCAGCGTCGGGCAGCACTCGCTCGCTGGTAATAATCGTCCCGTCGGGCAGAAATATGGGCTGGCCGTCATAATAGTCGGTCGTGCCAAACTGAGTATCATACAACACCCGCGTGCCCACATAGTGGGTGACGGTATCAATATTCTTGACTGTTAGCTCAATCATCAGCGCATCGTGGATCAGCGCGTAACGATGCTCAACCTCCAGATAGCCCAACTCCTCCTCTTCCTGCGGCCGCACCTGTGCTGCTGACGTAGTGAGTCGGTTTACCAGGAATTGCGCGGTGCCTGTTATGTCGCGACTGCCCAGAGTCAGCGGCGACGGCCAGTAGTTCGCCATGGCCGCCTCCGAGCTTTGAGTCTCCGCCTCGCCCATCAGGGTGCGCAGCTCAACATACTTCCCCTCGATAAGCGCGTTGGTGTTGTCAATCGAAAAGTATATCTGAGAGCTAAACTTATACAGGCCGTAACCGCTGGTTGAGGTCGTACTACAGATTCGGTAGTTCTCATCACCGATCTCAGTTGGATCGCCACCGGTGGGAGACAGCGGACCAGTTCCCAGCGCAAAACGGCTCGCCGGCCGTTGCCAGTATACCGTCGTGGCACTGTCACCGGACCCTTCCGTCCACGAGAGCGTGACCGGTGCCTCCACCCACAGCTTCATTAGCCCGCCGGGGTGATCCAACTCCAGGATCCCTATGCTCGGATTCCCCTCAAACTGGCTCCAGCCAACGCCCGCCGTCGCCAGGAGTAGGGCGACACCCACCACCCCAGCCATTGCCAAGAGAGATGACTTCGGATATGCATTATGGCTCTTGATTGACAACACTTAGCTCTCAGCTCCTTCCAGAACCGGGAGAACGATTAGGGCAATATGGTGAACGGGCGCACTGCCTGCACGCTCTGGCCATCGGCGGCCTGCGCCGTGATCCGTGCCAGATACCGGCCCGAGGGCACCTTGCTACCCCGGTCACTGCGCCCATCCCACAGCATCATCTCCACCTGATTGCCGCTGCTGGTGCGCTGGCCAAGTCGTTTGATGACCACGCCCGATATATTGCAAATCTCCGCGCTGACCGCCGCCGGCTTGGAGACACTATAGGTAATGACCACTCCCCCGGAGCCCGACAGCGCCTGGGCACTTATGCCCGCCAGGGTCAGCGACGTCGCCGTCTCGTCGTAGGCGACGATTCTCAGGTGGCGCACGCCGCCGCCCTCGGGACTGTTGAAGGTATAACCACTGGACGTGCGCATGAACACCTGTCGCCCGCTGTCGCGGTCCTCGAGCATCAGCTTGA
>CAYNMY010000223.1:3060-4678 GCA_964398275.1 uncultured Armatimonadia bacterium
CCAATGTAGTTAGTCGGATCACTGTGCCCGCCGGTGCTGACAATAATCTGCGCCTGCCAGCCGTCATCGGAGATCAGCCCAGTCAGCCCATCGGCCTCCGCGTTCGCCGCCACTGCCGAGCCTGCAACCTGCGGGGCGAACATCACCAGTGTGGTGTCTTTCCACACGTGCAGCCAGTAGCCTTTGAACGGCTCCACAGTAGCAGTCAACGGATTAGTCGGGAAGTTGTAGTGACCGCCATCCCCTTCGCTCACAAATTCCCACAGGACCCCGTCCGTGACCCCCTCCTGAACCGCCTCAAGCACGCTCTGCGTCTCGCCATCGGTAATGAATTGGACGCTTCCCCAGTTCAGAACGCTGGTAAATGGACAGCCGATCATGTGCCAGCCACGGGGCGGGTTGGCACCGTAGGGCAAATCTATTTCATACCTCGAGGTCGTGCCGCCGAGGCTGATGCCGGGCGCAGAGACAGTGGCATAGTCCACGTCCGGCGCCAGCGTGATCCGGATGAAGTATCCCAGTCCTGCCGGCGGCGACGCGACTATCGGGTCGCCTCCCTGGGCATCAGGTGGATTGAAGGTCCCGTAGCTATCGGGATACCGGCGGTACTTCACCGGCTGCATATCGCCGGGCCACCACCGGGCCATATCCACATCGTTAAGTACATCGCCCGGGGCCAGTCCGAACAGGCTGCGGGGCGAGGGGAATTGGCCCGGGTTGTACGTATACGGAAGGGAGAACAGGTGCAGGCCGGCGTCGAAGGTCTTGGCCAGAATGCGGAAGTTGATTTCGGCATGGCCGTCATTACCGCTGTTATCAGCTGCCCACAAAGTTATATGATAATGGGCTCCCTGGTTCAGAGTGAGCCCGTAACTGAAAAAGTTGGTATCGGAATCGTAGTGGTCGCCGGCGAAGATCTCCGGATTATCGTTGATCTGCAGCCTGATCCGGGTGACATCAACGCCGCTCTCCGGGTCTGTGATCATCGCCTGAATGGTCGGGTTGGTACTGTACAGGGCCGCATTATTCAGCGGACTGAGGATTTCTATCTCCGGCGGTTTCATATCCGCCAGGGAATCGGCCATGTTTATTCGTCCGGCCCCCAGCTTCCCCGCATACTGAGGGTTGAGCGAGTCAATATTCTTAGCGCCCTCCCGGATCTTTCCGATGAGGTTAGCCGGTGTGCGTTCGGGTTTCTCCGCCAGCAACAGGCCGGCTAGACCGGCGGTGATCGGGCAAGAGAATGAAGTACCCGAGCCGGTGCCGAAGTACTCAGCAAAGTCGAGGAAGAGGGGATTCTGATAGCGCGAGGAGTAAACATCCACACCGGGCGCGCACACATCTACAAAGTTGACCGACGAGCCGTCGTAGTTGCTGAAGGAGGCGCGGCGGTCATTCGCGTCGGTCGCCGCCACCCCTAGAACGTAGTTGTCTACGTACGGATTGGGCCCGTCGTTGCAGACCGGCGAGAGCCAGGTTGCCGAATCGTCGGTAAACTCCCAGTCCTCATTGCCGGCGGCGACGACGACCAACACTCTGTTGTTATACGCATAGCTGATGGCCGGGTCCCAGGCCGTGCTATACCCCCCAGCCAGACTCATGTTAATTATGTTTGCCC
>CAYNMY010000224.1:0-4673 GCA_964398275.1 uncultured Armatimonadia bacterium
CTTCCTGGCGGGGCAACTGATCGGCACGGCTGACTACATTGAGGCGGCGGGCACCGGCTGGCTGGCGGGAGTGAATGCCGCGCGCTGGGCCCAGAGCGAGAAGCCGCTCCTATTCCCCCCAGAAACGATGCTCGCAGCGCTGATGCATCGCCTCACCCAGAGCAATCCTGACACCTTCGCCCCCCAGCCGGTGAACTTCGGGATGTTGCCGAGAATACCGGAAGATGCGGAGCTGAGCAAGGATGAGCGGCGCGAGGCGCAGGTGGCGCGCTCCCAGGCCGCCCTGGCGGAGTTTGTCGCCGGGCAGATGCCGGAGCTGCTCGAATAGCGCCGTCTAGCCGTGTGCTCGCCAGTCGCCGGCGTTGGCGGCGTTGCGCATCTTGGCGGTTACATTGCCGTCGTAGTAAGCGGCGACGGCCACCCCGGGCGGCGCGATCTCGTCAATCTGCGCCAGCTCTTCCTCGGTAAACTCTATTTCACATGCCTGCGCAGACGAGCGGACGTGCTCCACCGTGCGGCAGCCCGATATGGGCGCGGTGATGAACGGCCGGTTCATCACCCAGGCCAGCGCGTACTCGGCCAGTGTACAGCCCTTGGCTTCGGCCAGCGGGCGCAGCTTCTCGGCGACGTCTATCGCTTCATTGGTGAAGCGCTTCTTGCCCAATTCCGCGCTCTGGAAGCGGCTGCCCTGGGGCCGGGTGTCGCCCTTGCCGTACTGGCCGGTGAGCACGCCACCGGCAATCGGTGCCCACGACGCGATGCCGATGCCGTGGCGCAGGCAGGTCCAGGCCACCTCGTTCTCCAGCAGGCGGTCCACCAGGTTGTACGGCGGCTGCTCGGCAACCAGGCGCGGCCACCCCCAGCGCTCGCTGGCACAGATCATCTCGGTGATGAGCGTCGCCGGAAACTTGGAGGTGCCAATGTAGAGGATCTTGCCCTGGCGAACCAGCGTCTCCAGAGTCTGCAGGATCTCGTCAATAGGCGTGGTAATGTCCACGAAATGCAGGTAGAACAGATCAATACGGTCGGTCTGCAGCCGGCGCAGGCTGGCCTCGACCGCCCGGACCAGGTGATAGCAACTCGCACCACGGTCGTTAGGCCCGTCGCCCATTCTCCCCACCGCCTTGGTGGCCAGGAACGTCTCATCGCGCCGTCCGCTTTGGGCGAGTGCCTTGCCGATATACTCTTCAGACACTCCCCGCCCGTATACGTCGGCGGTGTCAATGAAGTTGATGCCCAGGTCGAGCGCCTCGTTGACCATCTGGATGGCGGTCGGCTCATCGGTGCGTCCGCCAAAGCTCATCGTTCCCAGACACAGCGACGAGACCCGCACACCACTGCGGCCAAGCTGTCGGTATTCCATTATATTTCCTCCCAGGTGCGGCGACTTTGCGACTGTGCAGGGGTTGATTTCGTCGTGGCGGGCAGAGTTCCTTCTAGCAGACTGCTGCAAAACCCGTGGGAGGGGCACCCTTGCCCCGATATATGGCTAACTTTCGACGGTATACTTTGCACGATTGGTTCCACCAAACGGCGCTTAATTGCATTTTGCAACAGTCTGCCTCTTAGGAATGGGCCAGCCTCGCTGCGCTCGACACGGCCCCTGCAACGGCGTAAGACAATGGTACAATAAGGTTTCCGGAGGGGCCTGTCGCGGGAAGCTTCGCAAGGCGAAGCTTTCAAGGCTGGCCCTAAAGCGGTCAGCAATCTCAGCCTGACTCATGCAACTAAGCACTAGGAGGGGGCCGGCGAGCTGGGCTTTATCACGCCGTATTCGATCCGGCTGCTGCCGCCGGCCACAATCTCCACCGCGCAGGGCAGCCTTTGCCAGTAGTCGCTGCCCCGGCGCTGCTTGACGACCACAGCGCGGCGGGCCACCCGCTGGGCCTGCTCCAGCGCTCCCACATCTACCGGCTGGTCGTCAGCCAGCGCTCGCAGTGGCACCATCGCCGGGGAACCCTCGAGCGGCTGCGCGAAGATTGGGTCGAAATAGACCACGTCGAAGCTGCCGCCGGCGGATTCGGACAGAACGTCATGGTAATCGGCATGGTGGACCTCGATGCGGCGCATAGCGGCGGCGACGTCGTGCGGACGGATTTCGTAGGTCGCCAGGCCGTGAGCAGCCAGCGCGGCCAGGACCGCAATGCGCTCGGTCCCGACGACTTGCCCCGCCTCGCCTACAATCCAACTGGCTACGATGGCATCGCTGCCCCGCCCCAGCGTGCAGTCCAGAACGTCGTCCCCGGGACCCAACTTCATCGCGGTAACCATCGGATCACCGCGCCCCGCCGTCAGGTTGTGGATGCGCGTTTTGGCCATACTGGGGTGGAAGAAGTATTCTACACCCCGGGCCGGCTCGTAGTAGACCGGTTGCTGCTGTCCGGCAATCACCAGGACACCGCTGACCTGCTCGTCGGCTGCCAGCGTGGCCAGACTGCGCTCGCGGCGCGGTACGGCGCGGGTCTCCAGACGCTCAGCCCACGCGGGCGCGTCGGTGCGCCAGTGGGCATCCGGGTTGCGGGAGCTGGTCACCACCAGACTGCTCATCGTACCACCCTCAGGTGGCCTGGTCGCGCAGGTGGCGGGTCAGGCCGTAGATGATGCTGTCCACCAGCGCCCGCCAACTGGCCTCGATGATATTCTCGTGCGCGCCCACCGTTGTCCAGGTCCGCTCGCCGTCGGTGGCCTCGATCAGCACCCGCACACTCGTGGCCGTCCCCCGCGTGGCATCAAGCACGCGGACCTTGTAGTCGGTCAGGTGGATCCTGGCCAAGTCGGGATATTTTTCCGTCAGCGCCTTGCGCAGGGCGGTGTCGAGGGCATTAACCGGGCCGTCACCCTCGGCCGCAGTGTGGAACGGGTGGCCGTTGACGTCAATTCTTACGGTTGCTTCGGCGTACGGCTCGGCGTCGTGCTCGTGCTTCTCGACGATAACGCGGAAGCCGTGGAGCTGGAATAGCTTGGGCACCTCCCCGCGCAGCCGCTGGGCCAGCAGCTCCAGCGAGGCCTCCGCCGCCTCAAACTGGTAGCCCTCGTACTCGCGCTGCTTGACCGCCTTCAGCACCTCAGCGATCAGCGGATCATCCCGTTCCAGGTCGGGCCACAGTTTCTGGAGCTTATGCAGAATCGTGCTGCGGCCCGAGACATCGGAGACCAGCAGCCGTCGCTCGTTGCCCACCGCCTCGGGATCGGCGTGCTCGAAGGAGTCCGGGCGTTTGAGTACCGCGTCAATGTGCATCCCGCCCTTGTGCGCGAACGCCGTCGGCCCGACGTACGGGGCCCGGTCGTCCGGGGGCAGATTGGCGACCTCGCTGACGTACCGCGATATCGCCGTCAGCTCCTTGAGCTTGCCCGCAGGCAGGCACCGGAGCCCGAGCTTCAGCTCCAGGTTGGGGATCACCGTGCACAGGTCGGCGTTGCCGGTGCGTTCGCCGTAGCCGTTGATCGTGCCCTGCACCTGGATAGCGCCAGCCTCCACCGCGATGATGGTGTTAGCGACTGCCATGCCGGTGTCGTTGTGGACGTGAATGCCCAGGGGCAGGTCAAACTCCGCGGCGACTGCCGTCATTATCTCGCCCATCGCAGCGGGCATCGTGCCGCCGTTGGTATCGCACGGCACCAGCCAGTCCGCTCCGCCGCGGGCCGCCGCGCGGAGCGTCGCCATCGCGTAGTCGGCATCGGCCTGGTAACCGTCGAAGAAGTGCTCGGCGTCGAAGATTACCTCGCGATCGTGGCTCTTGAGGAAGGCCACCGAATCCTCGATCATCGCCAGGTTCTCCTCCCGCGAGACGCGCAAGACGTCGGCCACGTGCAGCTCCCAGGATTTGCCGACAACAGTGACTGCCGGCGCCTGCGAGGTGATAAGATAGTTCAGATTCGAGTCATCCGCCGCCGCGATGTCCTTGCGGCGGGTACTGCCGAAGGCAGCGAGCTTGGTCTGACCCCAGTCCAGGTCCTGGGCCCGGGCGAAGAACTCCTGGTCCGCGGGATTGGTCGCGTTAGGCCAGCCCCCCTCCACGTAAGCCACGCCCAGGTCAATGAGGCGCTGAGCGATGCGCAGCTTGTCCTCCACGGTAAAAGAGATCTGCTCGGCCTGGCAGCCGTCGCGCAGCGTGGTGTCGTATATTCGCACGCCCACTTCTTTTTTCATCACACATACCCCGTTTCCGGCCCGCGGACCGCGTCAACAAAAAGCCCGCCTCTGATTGCTCAGAGACGGACGTGATCATCCGCGGTACCACTCTGATTGACGAGCTTATGCGCTCGTCCACTCTCGCAGATACAGGCGCTAACCTATTTCGGCGCCGATATCCTCTCCGGATAACGGTGGAGTACCGACCCAGCTTACTCGGCCGAGTGCCTTTCAGCCAGCGGCTCCGGGGTGATCTTCAGGTTGGGTTGTCCTACCGGGCTTGCACCGTTCCCGGCTCGCTTGCAGGTTTCCCAGCCCTACTCGTCCCCATCGTTGCCTTTGCCAACCTCTTAAGTTACTACCAGTATACCACAGTGGCGCGGTCTTATGCAAGCCCGCAGCAGCTCCTGGCGATTCTACCGCAGCATCCGTTATCAGAAGTACTGTCCGGGGTGGCTTTCGAAGCGCGCGCCGGTCCGCCCGATGCCTAAGATGCGCTCGGGCGCGGGGAAAGCCTTGATGCCAAGATTGAGCCGAAATT
>CAYNMY010000225.1:0-4642 GCA_964398275.1 uncultured Armatimonadia bacterium
CAGGGGCCCCCCAGGAAAGCCGGGGACCAGCGCGGGGCCACCCCGATGAGCAGGGAGGCCAGAGCGGCGGCAACCAGGCTGATGGCCGTGGCAACGGCCACATAGCGCCAGTTCTCCCGGAAGGTGCGGGGGATGTCCACGCCGAATAGGTGGCCCAGGCTCAGGCGCGGTTGACTGCGGCGCCCGTAAACCAGGGCGTGGGCACGGCCCACGAGCTGGTTGAGATACTCGATGAGCTGGCGGTCGTGGCTGAGGGTGCGGGCGCGCGCCAGCGCGGAAGTAGCCTGACGGTACAGTGCGCCGAGCTCGTCCAGCTCGTCCGCACTCAGTTGGCTCAGGGCCTGGTTTTGCGCTCGGTTGACCAGCTCGGTCAGTCGCTCCCAGCGCTCGAGACGGTTCGGCATAGGTATCACCCGCCGCTCGGCGGCAGTCTGAGCTATTATACCACTTTTGCGCGGATGGCTTAAGCGAAATGGATCAGGATCGCGTCATCATCGAGACACCCGAGCACGTGGAGTTCAGCTACGAGCTGGCCGGCCTGGGCTCGCGTTTCCTGGCCCGAACGGTAGACACGATCGTCAAGGCAGTGGGCCTTTTCGTGCTGTTCGCGTTATTGGCATACCTCAATACCGCTCTAAACTGGCTCTCACCCGACCTCGGTCAAATTGCTGGTGTGCCGGTCATAGTACTCATTCTCCTCTCCGCGGCAAGCCTGCTCTCACTGGTGTACGATACCGGCTTTGAGATCGCGTGGAACGGACAGACGCCGGGCAAGCGCATGGCGGGGTTGCGCGCAATTAAGGTCGGCGGGGGACCAATCGGCGCCATCGAGGCGCTCACCCGCAATATCCTGCGCATCGTGGACTTCCTGCCGGTGTTGTACCTGCTCGGCGGAGCGTTCGTCTTTTTTACCCGCAGCTGCCAGCGCATCGGCGATCTGGCCGCGGGTACGATTGTGGTCAAAGAGCGGCTGTGGGAATACCCCGGCGAAGATGAGGAGCAACCTGCTGGGGAAGGCGATGCGTTGCTGACAGAAGATGACGACGCGGTGCGCCGGGCGCAAGGCTATGTCGGCTCGCTGAGCCGCGAGCAGATTGACACCGTTCGCCGCTTCCTGGAGCGGCGCGATGAGCTTACCCCGCAGATGCGAGCGGAACTGGCGGCGCGAATCGCCGCACCTCTGCGCGAGCAATTCCCCGGCATAATGGTCGAAGCGGGTGCCAGCCGGGAGCGACTGCTGGAGATCATCTACCAGGCGCACGTCGAGCGCCAGCGCAACCTCTAACGGCTATCCTTCACCACCACTCGCTTGCGTCGGACTGCCCAACTCCGGGTGGCGCGGTGCCACCGCGAAGATGTAGATAATCGGCAGGATGCCGGCGGTGTTGAGGATCAACAGCAAGATATACCAGGTCAACTGATCCCGGCGCGCTGCCTTCCAGAGGGCGACGGCCTTCCACACGATTTCCCACAGCGCAACTGCAACACACAATACAGTTATGCCGAAGCCAAATGCGTCTCCTGCGTGAATTTATGCTACTCCCCTTGGTATTGGTACTAGGTTGGCGAATCAGTGTTGACCGCTTTCCAGCGGTTGTGCAGCCAGAGCCACTGCTCCGGGTGTTCGGCGATCTGCGCGCCGATTGTCTGGTTGATTTTCTGAGTCAGCGCTCGTATGTCCTTGTCGCGATTGGCGGTTGCCGTAAACTCGAGGGGTGGAAAAAGTCGGGTGTGGAGGGTGCCGTTGGGCTGGCGGTAGGCAAAGAACGGGACAATCGCGCAGCCGGTGCGCAGAGCGAGAACAGCCGGCCCGGGTGCTGTGGCTGCCGGACGGCCCAGGAAGTCAACGACAATGCCGCCGCGCGCGGCATGCTGGTCGGGTAATATCGCCAATATATTGTTGCTGCGCAGTGCACGGATCATCGCGCGGAGGTCCTCGCGACCAATGACAGTCATGTTATGGCGTGTGCGGGCGCGGTTGATCACGCTGGCGCTGAAGTGTTCACTGGCATCGCGTGCGATAACTACCATGGGATAGCGCTCGGCGGTAATGCGCGCTCCGCCTAATTCCCAATTTCCAAAATGGGCGGTAAGGAGTATGACGCCCTGACCTCGCTGGTGGGGTGCCTGGAGATGCTCCAAGCCCTCCAGCGAAACCAGCTTTTCCACCTGTTCGGGGCGCAAATACTGCATCTTGAGCAGCTCGAGCATTGTCTTGGCGATGTTGATGGTCGCTCGCCGCGCGATCTGGCGACACTCCGTCGTGGTGAAGCGATCGCCGAAGGCTTTGCGGATGTTCTCCGCAGCCATTCGCTGGCGGGACGGAATAAGCAGGCAAAGGAGGTAACCAAAGCCGGTGGCAATAGCCCGCAGCCAACTAAGCGGCAGCACGCGCGCGAGACCGTTGGCGACCACGGTGATCGCCCGAACTGCCAGATAGCCAATTCTCTTGCCCACGGGGCGCGGCTTATCGGCCATTGCTCATATCGCTCACGGCCTGCTGCACACTACCGATGAGGGCCGTAACCGCTTGCTCCCCCTTCGTTATGCGGAGCTGACAATCCACAATTGCCACGGGTATCTCGGTGGTTCCCCTCGGCCACTTGACCGCGTCTTTCCGGGTGATGGCAATAAGCTCGGCGCGGTGCTCGCGCGCACAACTGTCAATGTGGGCCAGGTCCTCGAGGCGGTAGTAATGATGGTCATCGTAACGCAGCGGGACTACTTCCGCGCCCAAACGGTTCAGCGACTGTTCAAAGGCCTGTGCATTGCCAATCGCCGAGACCGCGAGCACACGGATACCCACAATTTCGTCCGGCGTCATTTCTTTGCCGCTCAGCATACGCAGCCCGGTGATCTCGTGTAGTGTTTCGACCACCGGCAGGTCGCCGCTGAGGCGCGCGACGGCACTGTTCAGCCCGGCAAGTTCGGACTTGGCCACCAGATCGCAGTGGGTGATCCAGATCTGGTCGGCGCGGCGCAGGTGGGAGAGCGGCTCGCGCAGGTAACCGGCCGGGAACAGTCGCTGGCGGCCCAGATCAACAGTCGCGTCCACCAGCACGATATCGAAAAGCCTGTTCATGCGGAAGTACTGAAAGCCATCGTCGAGTAGTACTACCTGCACCCGGGCTTGGGCGGCCAGTCCCGCAATTACCGCCTCGCGGTGCTTGCCCACGCCGACGGGAACATTGGCGAGCGCTTGCGCCAGGAGGTACGCCTCATCGCCCACTTCGGCTACCGCGGGAAGCTGGGTGTACTCGCTGGCGGCCAGGATTATCGGCTGACCGGTTCGGCCGGCGCGGTAGCCCCGCAGGATCACCGCGGGCCTGATGCCCGCTTCCTGGAGGCGACGAGCCAGAAACTGGACGGCTGTCGTCTTGCCGGTGCCGCCCAGAGTCAGGTTACCGACGCTTACCACGGGCAGGGCAGGCTGCGTGCGCTGCCTCAACCCGCTGGAATACAGGGCGAGATTGGCCTTCAGGCCGAGCCAATACGGGCCGGCTAGAGCGCCCAACGCCAGCCTGGTAAGGCGGGCCGGAATGCCGCTATCCCGCCTGGATACTACGTCTTCCCACCAGTGATGAGGGAATGAGCATCGCCCGGAAGCTTGTGTAGTGTTCATGATCGGTGGAGGAGTCCTACCAGTTCGGCAACCATTCGGCTGGAGGCGCCGGAGTACTTCTGGAGCAGCGCCTGGCCCTTAGTCTGGTACAACTCGCGTTCGGCCTCCGAGGACAGCAGTTGGTCCACCGCCTGGGCCAACTCGGCAGCATCGGCCACCTGAATCGCGGCGCCCCCGCGCAGCGCCAGGTCGGTAATATCGCCGAAATTGTGCATATATGGGCCGAAGATCACCGGCTTGGCCTGAGCCAGAGGCTGGAGGATGTTATGCCCGCCCCGCGGCACCAGGCTGCCGCCCATAAACACTACCGTGGCGATGCTGAATACCCGGCCCAGCTCGCCGATGGTGTCAAGTATCACCACGCGCGCCTGTGCGCCGCGGGTCAGGTCAAGTTCCTTGCCGGCGGCCAGCTCGGCCAGGACGCGGCTGCGCCGATAGGTGGCATAACCGTGGTCGCTGACCAGTTTCTCGATGTCGTCGCCGCGTTGGGGGTGGCGGGGCGCGATGACCAGTTCGAGAGCGGGATGCCGGCTGTAGAGCTGGTCGAAGGCGTCGAGGACTTGTTCGTCCTCGCCCGGATGGGTGGAGGCGGCCACCAGAACCGGCGCATCCTGCGCGCAGCCCAAGTCCTGCCGCCACTTAGCTTGCTCTTCGGGCGGTACGTAGGGGAAATCTTCGTCAAATTTGGTATTGCCGCTGGCCAGCACCCGCGCTGGGGGGGACCCCAGCGCCACGAAGCGCTGAGCGTCCTTTTCCGACTGGGCGCAGACCAGGTCAACATTGCCCAGTGTCCAGGCAAACAGCGGGCGGCACAGCCGGTTCTTGGGATAAGCAGCGTCGGAGATGCGGCCGTTAACCACCGCTACGGGTATGTTCGCAGCTTGAGCGGCTGCCAGTAGATTGGGCCACAATTCCGCTTCCATAAGCACGATGAGCTCAGGGCTCACCGTGCTGAGCGTACGCTGGGTTATGATCGGGAAATCAAAGGGGAAGTAGATAAGCCCCTCCAGGTCCAGCTTG
>CAYNMY010000226.1:0-4627 GCA_964398275.1 uncultured Armatimonadia bacterium
GCCCCGATACGAGACGGCGCAGGCGGCGGGCATGGACCTGCGCGCGGCGCTCGCCGACCAACGGGGAGGGGAGGTCGTGATCGAGCCGGGGCAGCGGGCGCTGGTGAGCACCGGCCTGCGTATTGCCCTGCCGCCGGGCTTTGAAGCCCAGGTGCGGCCGCGCAGTGGGCTGGCGGTGCAGCACGGCGTAACGGTGGTCAACTCGCCGGGGCCCATTGACGCCGACTACCGGGGCACCGTAAAGGTGGCCCTCATCAATCTGGGTGACGAGCCGTTTGTAGTAAAGCACGGCGAGCGCATCGCTCAGTTGATCATTGCGTCCGTGACCCGGGGCGAGTGGCGGGTAGTCACCGACCTGCCCGAGACCAGCCGCGGCACGGGCGGGTTCGGTTCGACCGGTCAGTAAGCACCACACCAGGAAAGGTACAGACTATTCATGCCCCTCTCCGAGCGCGAAAACTACCTGCGTAACGCCACAATGACGGGGCCGGAATGGATGCCCTGTAACGTGGGCATTTCCGCAGCTACCTCGGACCAGCTGCGTGAGGAACTTGAGGCGGTGTTGGTTCGTCATCCGAGTGTCTTCCCGGATTTCGTGCCAGGCCAGGTTGACTACGATAGCTGGGACTTTGGGCCGGCTCGTCGCAAAGGCGAGGTATTCACTGATGAGTGGGGGTGCCAATGGCGGAGCGCAATTGACGGGATCGAGGGTGTTGTCATCAATTTTCCGCTTGCGGACTGGACAGCCCTGGACAGCTATCAGGTTCCTGACCCGTTGGTGCAGGCTGATCGAGCTCCGGCCGACTGGGAGAAGGTCCGCCAGAATATCGAAGCGGCCAGGAAGGCGGACAAGCCGGTTACCGGCGGACTCGCGCACGGCCACCTGTTTATGCGGCTGTGTTACCTGCGCGGCTTCGAGAACATGATGATGGATATGGCGACCGATGAGCCGCGCCTCGGACGGCTTATTGATATGATCGTTGGCCACAGCCTGGTGACGATTGACCAGTACCTGGATATGGGCGTTGATGTGATGAGTTTTCCCGAGGACCTGGGAACACAGACCGCGTCAATTATGGGTCCTCGAGCCTTTGAAAGATGGATTGCGTCGGCCTACCGAAAGCTGATGGGGGCGTGCCGGCGGGCCGAAGCTCTCGTCCATATGCACAGCGATGGCTACATCATGGATATTATGGACGAGATCCTGGCGTGTGGCGTGGACATCATCAATCCCCAGGACCTGGTCAACGGCATTGATAACCTGGCCGAGCAGGTCAAGGGGCGGGTGTGCATCAGCCTGGACGTGGATCGCCAGAGTATCGTGCCGTTTGGGAGCCGCCGGGAAATTCACGACCTGATCGAGGAAGAGGTCAGGAAGCTGGGCTCGCCGCGCGGCGGGCTGGAGCTGGTCGTGGGCATCTACCCGCCGACGCCGTCAGAGAATATTGACGCGGTCTGCGAGGCTCTTGAAGACTTTCGCACCTACTGGTGGGATGGACGCGGCAACGATTAGTGCCTGGCTGCATAAACCAGCGCAATATCGCTTGTGCCTTTCGGGCCGGCCTCGCTACGCTCGACACGGCCCCTCCAACGGCCTAACGTTATAAGGTTTCCGGAGGGGCCTGCGTGAATCGTCGCGGCAGGCCTTCGCCTGCCGTAGCAGGCTATGGCCTGCGAAGGCAGGATCCGCCTTCGCTGAAGCTACGGCGGACAAGATGTCGCTCCTACGGTAGAAAACGACATGTGGCGCCCAGGGCCGTGCCTGGGGCGTAACAACAGGGCTGCACATATGCGTGTCAGGTGGATTCGCCGGCTAGCACAATTGGCTGCGTTGTTCGCCTTTGGGTGGCTGCTTTACCAGTCGCGCTGGGTGCCCGGCGGGGAGATGTCCCCCCCGGTGTTCCTGCGTATGGATCCGCTGGTAGCGCTGACCGCCCTGCTCTCGCGCGGGCCAGTTGTCCTCCCCTACATACTCGGCGGGCTTTTACTGCTAGTGCTGACCGTTATCTTCGGGCGCTTCTTCTGCGGCTGGCTCTGCCCCCTGGGTACTTGCATTGACATATCCGATACGCTGCTCTTCCGCCGGCGCAGCGGCGAGCGGTCGGGGTACAGTCGGCCTCGGTGGAAATACTACCTCCTGGCTGTGGTGCTGGTGGCGGCGCTGTTCGGGACGCAGATCGCATGGCTTGTTGATCCGATCCCGCTGCTGACCCGTACCGGCGCCACGGTCATCTACCCGCTGAGCCTCGGCGCGTACAATCTGTTGGTCACCCTCGGTGGCCCGCTCTTGCGCCAGGTCGGAGTGTACCTATACCCGACTGCGGTCTACCATTTCCACCTGGAGGTCGCTGTGGGCCTGGTATTCCTGGCGGTGTTGGGGATGAGCTTTTTCGCCCGGCGGATGTGGTGCCGGACCTTCTGCCCGCTGGGGGCGCTGCTCGCCCTGGTGGGGAGGTTCGGCCTGTGGAAGCGACACGTTTCCGAGCAGTGCACGGGGTGC
The DNA here is from genome assembly GCA_964398275.1 of uncultured Armatimonadia bacterium. Classification (GTDB taxonomy): domain Bacteria; phylum Armatimonadota; class Zipacnadia; order Zipacnadales; family Zipacnadaceae; genus JALGTD01. The sequence goes on from CAYNMY010000226.1 coordinate 2,501, forward strand.
GGAATCTGCGCCGGTAACTGCAAGATGGGAGCGATTCCCGGCGACGAATGCACCAAGACTCACACGCCTGAGTGCATCCTGTGCTACGACTGCATGGCCTGTCCCCGGCCGGGAGCTGTCGGCATCGGCATCCGCCGGGATATGGCGGGCGGTGCGGACGCAGCCACGCGCACCAGCCGGCGGGCGTTCGTGGGTGCGCTGGGTGCGGGGCTGGTCTACGGGCTGGCTACCAGGTTGGGCCAGCGCAGCAGGGAGGTCCATCCCAAACTTATCCGGCCGCCTGGGGCAACCGTCCGCGAGCCGGGAGGGCTGCTGCGGCGCATGAGCGAGAGCGAATTCCGCGACCTGTGCGTGCGTTGTGGCAACTGTATGCGCGCTTGCCCCACCGGAGGGCTTCAACCCGCACTGAGTCAAGCGGGGTGGGACGGGGCGTTTACGCCAGTGCTCGTCCCGGCAATTGGCTGGTGCGAGCAGCAGTGCAATGCGTGCAGCCGGGTTTGTCCGACCGGGGCACTGCGGCCCCACACCATCGAGGAGAAGAACGATATCAAGCTGGGGCTGGCCTCAGTAGACCCCGAAAGGTGCCTGTCGTGGCAGCGGGGTGACGACTACAAGCTCTGCCTGGTCTGCGTGGAGCATTGCCCGTATCAGGCGGTGGTCGCCGAGATGCACGAGGGACAACTGCGGCCCTTCGTGCTGCCCGACAAGTGCGTCGGCTGCGGGCAGTGCGAGTACAACTGCCCCGTCATACAGCCGGACAATCCGGTGGCGGCTATTACCGTCTCGCGTTTGCCGTCAATGTAGTCGTCCTGCGCCATCTCATATCCCGTGGGTTGCTTGTACCGTGGGAGGGTGCCCCTCCCACAATACTAATGAGGACAGCGGGCGGATGTTTCGCGCACGACGCTCAACATTCGCCCCTACAGACAGCCAGGCGGAAAGAGGAGGGGTTGACAAGCTCAGCTCGCGGTTCGTCGGTTGTGGACAGGCGAGACGCCTGTCCTACTGAAGCAGTTGCGACAGAGGTCTGGCTCCTACGAAGTGAGCTGTTGCTTCACTCCTCGGCGAAGAGCTGCTGTTGGGACTCCTCGGCGTGATCGCGGCGCATCTGCTCGCGGTGGAAGTATAGTGCCCTTACCAGGGCTTCGATTTGCTCCGGGCCGCCAATCGGCTCAGCGCCTTCAGCCAGAAGCCGGGCAGGCCCGGCGCGCCTCTCCCCACCCTCCGGCCATTTTATTGTGCACACGAGCCGGCCCTGGCGGCGGGCCCGTTCCACGGTCTTCATTGCCCCGCCGGATTCTCCCGCTTCAATGACGATGACCGCGCGGGATAATCCACTCTGGATGCGGTTGCGGGCCATGAGTCGCCCCACGGCGGGATGAGCCGTAGGCGGCTGCTCGGAGATGACCGCGCCGTGCTCGGCGATACTGAGGGCCAATTCGAGGTTGGCGCGGGGGTGGACGACCAGGATCCCCGAGCCCAGCACGGCGATGGTGCGGCCGCCACCATCCAGCGCGCCGTGGTGCGCCGCGGTATCGCAGCCCAGCGCCAGGCCGCTGACAACGGTGATTTTGTGCTCGGCCAACGCAGCTGCCACATCGTGAGCCAGCTGGTAGCCCTCCTCGCTGGGGCTGCGGGTGCCGACGATGGCCACGGCCGGGTCGTCAATGGGGAGGATGCGGCCGGCGATGCACAGTACCGGTGGCGGGTTGGGGGTGTCGTGAAGAATCTCGGGATAATCGAGCTCGAAGTCGCATACCGCGCGGATGTTCTGGTCGCCCAGGTTCCCGATCTGCTCTTCGACCTCGGCAAGCTTATCACCCAGCCCGGATATCGCGGCAATCTGGTCGGCGTTGAGCCGCAGGCTGGGCAGGGCCAGTTCCTGCTCGGAGGCGGCCAGGACCGCGGGCGCATCGCCCAGGTGACCGACCAGGCGGCGGAACCCTGCCGGGCCAATCTCACCATGCCACATCAGAGCAATCTGCGCCAGCCGCCTGTCAGTCTCTGCGGGCATAGCTCAGTCCCTCACGCTTCTCAGCTACCCTCAAGTTGGGGAAGCTCTGCGATTCGCCAATTGGTTGCCCCGTAGGGAATAAGGGTGACATCTTCATCCGGCGGGGTTGAGCG
>CAYNMY010000227.1:0-4597 GCA_964398275.1 uncultured Armatimonadia bacterium
GACAGCGGGACCACTCCCCGGAGGAATTCCCGCTGACAGCACGAGGGCCACCTCCGGCCGGAATCGGCCCACCGCTGGGCCCTCTTCCGGGAGATCAGGGGAAGCCGGGGATACCGCTATCCGACCCGCTGGCGGAGGAGGCCCTTCCCGTGAGTCTTCCCGAGCGACCTTCGGTCTACTGCGTACGTTTCAAGGCCTCGGGATCCTGGAGGAGGGGGATACTCCGTTGACGACCGAGCAAGCGAAGTCCATCCTGGCTCTGGTCGAGCCTCTCCGTAGTCAAGAGTCTCTGACCTCCGAGAAGGCGACGAGTACCCTGGAAAAACTGGAGGCGCTCTTGACTCCCGCCCAGCGGGAAGCACTCGAGGAAATGGGACAGCGCCGGCGTGGTGGCGGTAGGCGTACCAGCGGTGCAGGAGGCCCAGGCGAGTCCGGGGCAACGGGGGAGAGGGCTGTTCGTGAGCGCCCTGCTGGCAGCCCAGAATCATCTGGCGGCACAGGCGGCCGCCAGCGCCCTCCCGACGGAGGGGAGTCTCGCCGCTCTGGCGCGGGCATGGAGAACATGAATCCCTTCACCCCGGACAGCGACAACCCTATGGCTCAGCGAATGTCCGAGAGAATCGAGACCGTCTTCGACGCGCTGAAAGCAAAAGCGGGACAGTGAATCTCTGCTTCCCTTGCCGCTCAGCGGCTCATGCCCAGTGAGCGACCACTGGTGACGACAACCGCTAAGCGAGCTTGAAAGTAGGAGGAGATTAGTATGCGTATGCGCTATTTGCCTTTGGTGCTCGTTGCAGTGATCTTGCCGGCGAGTTGTCTGTTTGCGCAGCTCCACATGGGTGACATGCCCAGAGAGGGATCCGTCGGCAGCACTCAGATGATGTACAGCTCTCACGGGCTGTTCGTGCTGCGCACCGGGGTCCTCGCCAGATATGATCCGGAGCAGGAGGAATTAGTGCAGGAAACAGAGAATGCTAAGCATAGCAACAAAGCATATGGGAAATCCCGGCTTGAAGGAGCACATAATATGTCCATCGAATCAGTTGCGACGAGGTGAGTTCCTTGCTGGCACTTGTGGACTACGGTATGGGCAATCTAGGCAGCGTGGAAAAAGCGTTGCGATACGTTGGCTGCCAGGTGCAGACAACTTCTGACCCTACTGTGCTAAAGGAGGCGGCTGGAGTAGTCCTACCTGGGGTAGGTGCCTTCGATGACTGTATGCGGGGCCTGCGCGACCGGAGGCTGCTTGACCCTCTGCGCGAGGTCGTCCACCAGGGTAAGCCTTTCCTCGGTATCTGCCTGGGGCTGCAGGTGCTTTTCGAAGGGTCAGAAGAGGGCAGCGAGACGGGGTTGGGTGTGATTCCCGGCCGAGTGGTACGCTTCCGCCATAGCCTCAAGATTCCCCACATCGGCTGGAATCAGATCCAGGTTAACCAGCCGGCACCGCACCTGGAGGGCATCGAGGCCGGTAGCTGGTTCTACTTTGTCCATTCGTACTATGTGGAGCCGGTTGATGAGAACGTCGTCGCCACGACGACCGAGTACGGGTACGACTTTTGCTCGGCGATTCACCGGGAGAATATCTTTGCTTGCCAGTTCCATCCGGAAAAGAGCCAGAGTGCTGGCTTGCGCTTACTCGATAACTTCAGACAGCTGGCGGAGGGGTCCAGATGCTAGCCAAGCGGATCATTCCTTGCCTTGATGTGGCTAAGGGCCGGGTAGTTAAGGGCGTGAAGTATGTTGATCATGCGGATGCCGGGGACCCGGTAGAGCAGGCCGCCGAGTATGACCAGCAGAGCGCGGATGAGCTGGTCTTTCTGGACATAACCGCATCCCTGGAACACCGCGCGATCATGTTGGACATCGTCAGCCGCGTTGCAGAGACCATCTTCATACCATTTACCGTCGGTGGAGGCATCCGCAGCATCAACGACATCCGCCAGGTGTTAATTGCGGGGGCCGACAAGGTATCTATCATGACGGCGGGTGTGGTGACCCCGGACCTGGTTAACCAGGGCGCGGAGCGTTTCGGCAGCCAATGCATAGTGGTGGCCATTGACGCCAAGCGCGTGCCCCGAGAAAGCCGTGATGACACGCATCTGGGCCCAGCGCCTCAGGAGAAGATTGAGTGGGAGGTGTGGACCCACGGCGGACACGAGCCCACCGACGTTGACGCCATACAGTGGGCCATCGAGGCTGTCGAACGAGGCGGGGGGGAGCTGCTGGTCACCTCCATGGATGCCGACGGCACTCGTGCCGGCTACGACATCGAGCTCTTGCGTCGCATTTCCGAGGCCGTATCAGTACCGGTTATTGCCTCGGGCGGGGCGGGCAGCATCGAGCATATGTATGAGGCCCTCACCGTCGGCAAGGCTGACGCCGTGCTTGCCGCTAGCATCTTCCATTTCCGTAGCTACAGCGTGGCCGAGATAAAGCAGCAGTTGGGCCAGAGGGGGGTGACGGTGCGACTATAGGTGGGAGCACCGGAAATGAGCATAGCTACCGAAGAGAAGATTATTGTTCTGGATTTCGGCGCTCAATACGTACAGTTGATCGTGCGTAAGGTCCGCGAGCAACAAGTCTACGCGGAGATACGGCCGGCCAGCACCCCGGTCGCAAAACTCGTGGCTGCGAAACCCAGGGGCCTCATCTTCTCCGGCGGGCCGAGCAGCGTCTACCAGGAGGACGCCCCCACTATAGATGCAGCTGTCTTCGCGGCGGGCATCCCTATTCTGGGGATTTGCTATGGTCATCAACTGATGGCTCATGTGCTCGGAGGAACGGTAAGCCCGGGCAGTCAGAGGGAGTATGGCCCTACACCCATGGAGGTGCTCAAGCCTGACTTGCTCCTGGCGAATGTTGATACCGGCTGCCAGACGTGGATGAGTCACGGAGATCACGTCACCCAGGTGCCCCCCGGTTTCGAGATCCTGGCTACAAGCCAGAATACCCCGGTGGCGGCTATGGCCGACACCAAACGTCATCTGTACGGAGTGCAGTTTCATCCCGAGGTTCAACATACTCCCTGCGGCCCACAGGTGCTCCACAATTTCTTGTACGAAGCCTGCGGTTGCACGGGCACATGGCAGGCCCAGGCCTTTATCGAAGAAACGGTAAGGGAGTTGCGCCAGCGAATTGGCAAAGACCGGGTCCTGTGCGGCATATCTGGAGGGGTTGACTCGGCGGTAACCGCAGCGCTCTTGGGCCTGGCCATCGGCGACCAACTCACCGGCATGTTCATTGACCACGGTCTGCTGCGCACGGGTGAGGCTGAACAGGTGACCGCTCTGTTCCGCGAGCTACTGGGCGGTCGGTTTGTCGCCATTAACGCCTCCGAGCGGTTCCTCCAGGGGCTTGAGGGCATCACTGACCCCGAAGAGAAGCGCCGCATCATCGGGGAAACTTTCATCCGGACCTTTGAGGCAGAGTCGGCACAATTGGGGGAGTTTAAGTATATCGCTCACGGCACCTTGTACCCGGATGTCATAGAAAGTGGGGGAGGGGGCACAGATAGGATAAAGACTCACCACAACGTCGGCGGGCTTCCCGCTGACATGAAATATGAGAATATCGAACCACTGCGGCGGCTGTTCAAGGATGAAGTCCGCCGCATCGGTCTAGAGCTTGGCCTTCCCCAAGAAATCGTACAGCGCCAGCCCTTTCCCGGCCCTGGCTTAGCAGTCAGGATCATAGGGGAAGTCACCCCTGAGCGGGTGGTGGTAGTTTGCGGCGCCGATGCCATCATGCACGAAGAACTGGAGCGGGCCGGGCTAACAGATGAAATAGCGCAGAGCTTTGCCGTGTTTGTCGGAATAGAATCAGTTGGGGTCATGGGCGACGAACGCACCTATGCTCACCCGATAGTCATTCGCGCCGTCTCCACTGATGATTTCATGACTGCCGACTGGGTCCGCATACCTCACGAGGTATTAGCGCGCATCTCCAGTCGGATAGTCAATGAGGTGCGGGGAGTCAACCGCGTATTGTACGACATTACCTCCAAGCCCCCCGCTACTATTGAGTGGGAATAGCCAGCACAATCAGATACCGACGGGGTACGACGAATCGCTCAACATGGCGGAGCGGGCGCGCCTGGCTCGGGGCTAATCCGGGGCAGCTACCATTCGCCAATAGGGCGTAGGCGGGTAAAGTCGCAAGTTGTGGACATGGCCTTGTTGACCACCTCTATGCCGTGTTCGGCTGCCGCAGCCAGAGGGGTTAGCCCTCCGACAACCACCAAGCCGGCGAGTTTGTGACCCGCTTTGAGCTGCCTCTGGAACGCCTGGGCCTCGACCCGGCGCAAACCTACTGGTCTTACGAATTCTGGGCGGGACACTTCCTGGGCGAGGCCCCCACTCTCTGGGAGAATCCCCGCGGCTATCGTCACCCCGGGGACACCAAGATGCTCATCGCTACACGCCAGCCCGGATCCCTTGACGTGGCCTTTTACGGCCCAGTCGTCAAGCTCATCGCCTTCCGTAAGCGGCGCCCGCATCCGTGGCCGGTAGGGACCCGCTTCCATCAGAGTGTCGGGGCAGAACGCAGGGACGTCGGCTGGGCCGACCGCGTCCTGCGCGGCGTGCGGTCCCGTCCGACC
>CAYNMY010000228.1:0-4592 GCA_964398275.1 uncultured Armatimonadia bacterium
CCGTCGGCCGCAGGCACCAACTGTTCCAGTGCTGGCAGCGTAGCGGGCACGGCTGGGTGGGCTTTTACGAGGGCATGGCTCAGTCTTGTGTTGTCTATTTCTATGAGCTGGTACGCAAGGTGGGTCTGTCCAGTGACAGCATTGCTCGATATGCCCGTCTGTTTGGTCTGGGTAGTCCTACTGGCATAGATATTCGGGGTGAAGAGACTGGTCAAGTGCCGGACCCGGAGTGGAAGAATACTGTGGAGCGCGCCCCGTGGCTAACCGGTGATACGCTCAACATGGTTATCGGCCAGGGCTGGCTGACAGTGACGCCCCTGCAAATGGCCGTAGCAACCGCAGCGGTCGCCAACGGTGGGAAGGTGCTCACTCCTCGGGTGGTGCGCAAGATCCAGTGGCCCCAGTGGCTGGGTGGACAAATGGAGATGCTCGCGCAGCCCCCCGCCCGGCAGCTTGAGCTGGACGAGAAGACCCTGGCCCGGGTGCGCCGGGCTATGCGTCTGGCGGTTACCGGGCCGCAGGGCACTGCGAGTATGCTCAAGCACCTGGGGGTAACGGTGGCCGGAAAGACCGGTTCAGCTCAGCACCTGCGCAATCGCCCGACCCATGCCTGGTTTACCTGCTTCGCTCCTTATGAGAAGCCCAAGTATGCGGTGGCGGTCTTTGTGTGGGAGGGAGGCGGCGGGGGCAAGACGGCGGCGCCCATCGCGGAGCGTATTCTGGCCGCGGCCTTCGGCTTGTGAGCAGCCGGCCCAGATGCAGGCGCGCTGTCTCCCGCCCTGCCTGGGCGCAGTACGGTTTGTGGGAGCGTCATGTGGTGGTATAATCTACCTGTACAGGATGGCATTGTACGAGTCGGTCTGGCTGTCCTAGGGTGAGCGTATGCCTGTTCGAGAATCCAAAAACGGAACAATTATGCCTGCTCAGGTGTTTATAGTAAGGAATGACGCTACAGCACAGGCCACGGGTGAGGCAGCCTCGGCGCCTGAGGTGGATGACAGTGTGCTGGTCGAGGCAGTGCAGCAGGGCGATGCTGAGGCGTTTGGTGGGTTGGTAGGCCGCTATCATGGCCAGGTCTACGCTCTGACTGCGCGGATGTGTGGTTCTGCGGACGCCGAGGACCTGACGCAGGATGTTTTCTTGAAGGTGCTCGATGCGCTGCGTCAGTCCGGGTTTCGCCGCGAGGCGAGTTTTCGTACGTGGCTCTATCGGATTGCTATGAATGTGGCTATAAACGAGTTGCGGCAACGCAGACGGCGTCAGCAGACGACCGGGCCATCCCTGGACGAACCAATGCTGACGGAGGATGGTTATGTCGCTCGGCAACTGGCCGACAGCACTGATGAGCCGTATCAACGTGTTGTGCAAAGAGAGCTGCAACAGGCCGTGCACGAAGTGCTCGAGTTGCTTACTCCCCGGCAGCGGGCGGCACTGGTCTTGATAGACCTGGAAGGTTTCAGCTATGAGGAGGCCGCACAGGTGCTGAGCTGTCGGCTGGGGACCTTGAAGTCGCGGCTGGTGCGGGCGCGGCGCGCCTTCGCCGAGAAGTTCCGCGAGCGCCAGCCGGAATGGCGCCCGGGCCGCGACGCGGCGATAGCATAGATGTTGAAGCGGCACAGTTCGCAGACAAGCTCATCTTAGTATGAGGTAGACAGCATGGAATGCCGAGAATGTCGAGAGCGTATGCAACTGTACCTGGCCGAGGCGCTGCCCGGGAGGTGGGCTGCGGCTTTCGAGGAGCATATTGCCGAGTGTGGGGAATGTGCGCGTGAGCTTGCCTCGAGCCGGGAGATTATTGAGCTGCTGCAAGAGATGCCAGCACCCGTGCCTCCTGCCGACCTTGCCTCCCGTATCAAGGCCGCAGCCAGCGCAGCGATCATCCGACCCGAGCCCGCTGCACGCCGGCCAATAGCCGCCTACCTGAAGTTTGCGGGAGCGTCTGCCGCCGCGTTGCTGCTGGCGGTAGGCACACTAACACTCCTCGGGCCGCCGGGGTCAAAGCACGATACAAGGGGCCCCTCAGTGACGCCGGTCGCGGCGGTGGGGCATGCGAAGTCGGTCGTGTCCGAGCCTGCAGCCCTACGGTCGGTGGTAACGGCAGTGCCGCTGCCCGCACAGCCGGCTCTACCGCGGGCGACCCGAGCTAAGCCCGTACGGCACCACCGCGCAGTTACTGTGGCCGGGACACGGCCAGGTCCCTCGCCCGCTCGAGTAGCGCCGATTCACGAGGTTGCGAGTACCAGCCCTCGCCGGGCCGTAACGCCGGCGGCCTCGTTGCCTCCTTCGAGTGATGCTGGACCAACCGTAGTAAGCGCGCTGGACCGGGCCCCGAATGTCCGGGTACTGCGCACGGTGCGGGAAGAGGGCGCCTGTGTGCCAGTGACGCTGGTATGCGCGGCGCTGCGTACGGGACCGGCTCACGCGTCAACGCCGGCCCGGGTAGTGCCCACAGACGATGCCGCCGAAGACTTCGCAGCGCACACACTGATCGGTACGGTGGTGGCCAATGCTGTGGTTAACCGGTACGTGCGGGAGGCGCTCATCGAGAGCGATGCGATGTTGATGTCTCTGGCGACCTCGGCGCCGCCCCCGACGATCAATCACCTAGTCAGAGAAGACGAAGCGGAAGAGACTACGAACGGGTGGTAGCAGCGTATGAATAGAGCGATATTGGTAGCACTTGCGGTTTTGCTGTTGAGTGTCTTGCCGGCAAGCCAGGCGCAAGATGAGCAGGCAGCGGCGGAAACGGCTGCTCCGGCTGTTGACATCTTTAGCATGATCGCACGGGCCACGGTCGAGCAGCGCGCCCGGATGAGTCGCTTGTTAGCCAACAAGTACCCCACCCTCGCCCCCGAGCTTCTTGAGTTATTTGCCAGCCAGTATCCCGAGGCCATCGGCGAAGTATCCGGCTACGTTGATCATCTGATCAAGACCAGGTATCCGGAGATTCCCGGGGTGATCTCCACGGAATTGCAGAAGGCTCCCGCGGTTCAGTCCACTGTTGAGCAGCTTATTATCGAGAAGTATCCGACGCTCGTGGACGATCTGCACGAAGTCCCGGAGGGGGAGGACCTCCAGGTCTATGTGGCCACGCTGATCCAGACGAAGTACCCCGGGCTGCTCAAGGACGTGCTGGCGACGGTTACCAGCAAGTTTTCGCCCTTGCTGGTGAGCGTTCAGCACAAGGTAATCAGCAGTCATCCCGAGATATTGATTGATGTAGCGCGAATGGTCCAGAAGAAGTACCCGCGGCTGACCAACGATGCCCTGATTCTGGTCCTGACCAAGTATCCCGACCTCATGCCCAGCTTGGTGGCGGTCCTCAACAGTCCCTCTACGCCGGAGTTGGCAGATAGTAGGCCCGGTGACGCGGCAGTTCCCGGCGCACCCGAGCCAGCGGCGCAGCCGCCCGCTGACCCGACCGATGCCGAGGCCCCGGCAGATTCCGCCCCGGAGCCTGCTCCAGAGGACTAGAGACTGCTGCAAACCCGGGGGAGGGGCACCCTTGCCCCGATATCTGCGTAGATATTGCGGCTAGACTTACAGAATCTGTTTCGGCAGGCGCTCCTCAACCACCTTTTGCAATAGTGTCTAGTGTCGCGACACCATACCGACGGTACCAGTCGTCTTACAGCCCGGACATTGCTTGCCCGGGCTGTTTGGTTTGTGCATTGAATTGTATTGGAACGGAATACTGCCTGCGGCGTCGCTAATCTGCTTCGGTTTTGGCTACTTCGGAGGGGCTATCTGATTTCTCGGAAGGACGCTCGGCAGTGGCCGATTTCGGCTTGTCCTTGCCCCGGCCGTAGTCTGTGGTGTAAAAGCCGCTGCCCTTGAAGATAATTGCAGGCGGGGAGAAGACCCGGTGGACGGCCCCCTGGCACCCGTCCCTCTGACAGTCAGTCAGCCGCTCATCATCGAATCCCTGGCGTACTTCAAAGCGGTAGCCGCATTCCTGGCACTCGTACTCATAAATCGGCATCTTTACTAGCTCCTGGTCCTTGGGGAGGTAGTCAACTCGTAGACGACGAAACTTCCCGGGTGGCGTTCAAACGAACACGGTCCACACAGATTAGACAAGAATCCCGGGAAGCGGGTTGCGCCATCACACGTTAGATTTGCCCTATTAGTATATCTGACAATCGGCTTTATGTCAACGGCTGCGAGATAGTTGGCACTCGCATGGCTGGAGTGCTAAGCAGTTACATCGGTGCCGGACGGCGAGGAGAGACGCTCATGAAGGAGCAATTAGCGCTCCTGCACAGGCTGCAACAGACCGATAGCCAGATTAGCGCGGATCAGGTAGAGCTGGCTGGTCTCGACGATGGGACCGCGTTGGCGGCGCAACTGCAACGCGAAGAGGCGGAGCTGGAGGAGCGTGAGGAGAACCTGGCAGCCACGCAAGCCCAACTCCACGACCAGCAGCTTCGGTTGCAGGGCACCGAGGATGACCGCCAGCAGAGGTGGGATCAGGCCTACGGGGGCATGGTTTCCGATCCCAAAGAGCTTAGTGCTCTGGAGCAGAAAATTGAGGAGCTTGACCGGCGCAAAGGTAAGCTGGAAGAAGCTGTCATAATGCTGCTAGACGACGT
>CAYNMY010000229.1:0-4573 GCA_964398275.1 uncultured Armatimonadia bacterium
ACTCGTCGCTGAAGAACGCGAAGCGCTGGAGCGCTGTGGTGCCCAGATCGTCATTCTGCCGGAGATCGGCAGCTTCTCCACCACTGGCGTCATCGAGCGGGTGCGGAGCAATTCCGGTGGTTAGTGTGGCAGACCAGGCCGAAATCAGCCAGGAGATTGAGCGGCTCAAGGCCGAGCGCAACGCCGTAATCCTGGCGCATAACTATCAGTTGCCTGAGGTTCAGGATGTTGCTGACTTCCTGGGCGACTCGTTGGGCCTGAGTCAGGAAGCCGCGGCGACCGACGCCGATGTCATTGTCTTCTGCGGCGTGCACTTCATGGCCCAGACTGCCAAGCTGCTCTCGCCCGACAAGACAGTCCTGATGCCTGACACCAGTGCCGGTTGCCCGATGGCCGATATGATCACGCCGGAGAGTCTCGCCGAGTTTCGCGAGCCTCACCCCGAGGCGCCGGTAGTCTCCTACGTTAACACCACCGCCGAGGTCAAAGCCGCCTCCGACATCTGCTGCACCTCGGCCAATTCGGTGCGCGTCGTTGAATCCTTGGACGGCGACCCGGTATTGTTTACACCCGATGCCAACCTCGGTGAGTGGACCCAGGAGCAACTTCCGGGTAAGAACATCATCCTCTATCCCGGCCATTGCCACGTGCACGTCGGTATACGGCCGGAGACGATCCGAGAGGTCAAGCAGGAGCACCCCGAGGCCGTGGTGATGGTTCATCCCGAGTGCGTCAAGGAGGTCCGGGATTTGGCGGACGTAGTCGCCTCGACGGGCGGAATGGGTAGGTTCGCCGCCGAGAGCGAAGCCCAGCAGTTCATCGTCGGTACAGAAGAAGGTATGGCATATCGGCTGGCGCAGGATAACCCGGACAAGGTCTTCTACAGAATCCAGACCGCCTTGTGCCCGAATATGAAGAAGACCACGCTGCCCAAGCTGGTGCACTGCCTGCGCGAGATGACCGGGGAGATCATCATCCCCCCGCAGATCGCCGAGCCGGCCCGCCTCACCGTCGAGCGAATGGTAGCGCTGGGCTAGTCAGCACCGGGCAGTGTGTCTACCGTCCGCACATGCCCGTCCACGTAGCCCACAGTGAACTGCCCCATGTGCGGGCCGACTAACCCCTCGGCGTCAACCGCCGGCTCCCACAGCATCGGCGTGGCGGCGGGATCTTCGATATGCTTCATATCCATACCGCCGAGGGCCTCGTTGAAGATGTACCGCTCGCCGGTGGCGGGGCAGGTTAGGATTTCCGCGCCGGAGATATACTCAGCTATTGCCTCTTCCCACGAATCGGCTGGCGGCAGCACCTCTTCGTGCTCAGCCGCGTACATCAGCACCGCCACTTCGAGCTGCTTCAGATTGTTCATACACTGGGTTTGGTAAGTGTTACCCTTGGCCCGGGCGAAAACCGGCAGCAGAATCGCGGCAAAGATCGCCAATGCGGCCAGCAGCATGACCAGACCACCGCCGACAACCAGCGCAATGAGCAGCGTGTTGGCAGAGCGCCTGGCGGGCCGGGCGGGAGCGGTTGCGGCTGCGGGGGTTGCCACTGGAGTAGCGGGGCCTACCGGTTGCATCCCAGCTCCGGCAGGGAGGACGTCGGCCGCGCGCTGCCACGGCCCGTCGCCTTGCTTGACGTAGTCATCGTCCACGATCCGTCCATCCTGGCGGCAAAAGAGCACGGTCTGATAGTCGTAGGGGCCGTAGACCTTACCCCCACGGCTGGACCACCAGTTGCGCTCGCTGGCGCTCTGCGGGTCGCTATCCTGCGGCCTGTTGAGCATCAGTACCACCTTCTCTGAGCAGTGCGACTTCTCTCGCACTGCCTATTTCAAGGTTTTGCCGGGTTCTGCGCGCAAGCCGTTCGTTGTATCGTCGTTCAGCACAGCGGCGTCAGCACCTCGATGGCGTGCTTGATGTCAGCGATTTGCTGGGGGCCGGAGATTTCGCGTTCGATGGTCACCGCCCCCCGGAAGCCGATGGCCTTCAGCTTGGGTATGAGCACCGGGAAGTTGACCCGGCCCTCGCCTAGCGGCTTTTCGGGGCCCAGGCGCATCCCGCTAGTGGGGTAGTCGCCGTCCTTCGCGTGCAGGCCGCGCACGTGCTGGCCGAAGACATCCACGGCGTCAAGGGGATTGCCCCTGCCGTACATGAGTAAATTGGCGGGATCCAGATTGATACCCACGTTATCGGCGCCGATGTCTTCGATGGTGCGCAGCAGGGTCACTGGCGTTTCCTGGCCGGTCTCGAACCAGAACTCGATGCCCTCCTCGGCGCAGGTAGCGACGACGGTCTTGAGGGCCTCGACGGTGCCCAGGTAGTCCTCGTCGGTGGGGTTCTCGGGGATGAAGCCGACGTGCGTGGTGATAGACTCCACGCCGATGGTGGCGGCGACGCGCGCGGCATTCTGGAAGGCAGGTATCCGCTCCTCGCGGGTCACCCGGGGTACCAGGCCGATAGTAGTCGGGCCTTCGACAAAATTCCAAACTGTCCGGCCAGGCGGGTGCACCCAGAGCGTGGTGATAGTGATCCCGTACGTGTCAGCCGCGGCACGCAGTCTCTTTCCGTCTTCGAGGCTATTCTCTCCCTGCCAGGCTACCTGGCAGGTGGGCAAGCCCAGGTTCGCTACCTTGGCCATCGCTGGCTCTGCCTTATCCACTGAAGCCATTATCGTTACGATAACACCGAGTTCGAGTTTGCGGCTAGCCATAATGAGTCTCCTTCTAATAGTGAAGCAATATTGAGGTGACGGAGTGAGAATTCGCCGTGGGGGGTGTGAAGTCCTGCCTGTGGACGACTTGGTACGACGGGTGTCTCGCCCGTCTGAGGAATAATGTGGACAGGCGAGACGCCTGTCCTACCGTTTGGCAAGGGAGCTGTTGGAGGGCAGAAGAGCCACAGCTAAGCTGCTGATGCCCTGCGACGGCGCCAGTGCCGGGCCACGCCGACCAGGCCGATAGCAAACAGGGCCAGCGTGCCCGGCTCGGGGATATGCGCGTCGGTATAGAGGATAGCGCCGTAGGCATCCAGGCAACCATATCCGTATTTGATGTCGTAACCGGGAATCGTGTCATAGGCCGTTTGATAGGCGCTCTGCTGGATGTACTCACGGAATTGCTGGTAGGTCATACCGGGATAGCGGGTGCGGAGCAGTCCGGCAAAGCCCGAGACCACCGGTGCGGTGAAAGAGGTCCCGCCCGGTGTTACTTCGTAGGTATCCTCGCCCAGGGGGTACTGGACATCGTAGAGGAAAGCGGACATATACCACTGGCCGGCATCGATCACGCCGGTGGACCAGGCCATATGCCCGGGGGCGACAAGGTCGAGGACCTCGCCGAGCCCGGTATTGGCATAGCTGGAATAGGATTGGCGTTCGCCGTTCCAGTCAATTGCGCCGACCGAAATGGTTTCGGGTAAGCAGGCGGGGAAGTCCAGCCCGCCGCCCTGGGCGACGTAGTCGGAAAAGCTCGCATGGTCGGCGGAATTGCCGGCAGCAGCGACGATGATGACGCCCTGGGCCGCCGCGTACTCTATGGCATTCTTGACCAAGTAGCCTTCGCCGCCTTCTTCGAACTCGGCGGGGTCAATGGCATACATCGGCCCGAAGCCCCAGCTAGCGTTTATGATATCAGCGCCATTGTCAGCAGCGTAGATTATGGCGTCGGCGGCATCAATCCCCCAACCCCAGCCTTCGGCGTTGATTATGCGCAGGGGCATTAGTCCGGAATTGAAGG
The DNA here is from genome assembly GCA_964398275.1 of uncultured Armatimonadia bacterium. Taxonomy (GTDB): domain Bacteria; phylum Armatimonadota; class Zipacnadia; order Zipacnadales; family Zipacnadaceae; genus JALGTD01. The sequence goes on from CAYNMY010000229.1 coordinate 3,737, forward strand.
CCATACCAGCGTATCCGGTAGCATTATCGGTGACTGCGCCGACGATACCGGCCACGAGGCTGCCGTGGGTAACCCCGCCGTCCCAGTCGAGCCCCATATAGCTCATGTCATTGTCAACAAGGTCACCGATGGCGGGGTCATAGTTCGCTGCCCACCAGTTGGCTGTGTAGTCCGGGTCAAACAGAGGCAAAAACTCCTCGTCGAATTCCATAGTAGGGAACGGAGGCTCTTTGTCCCCTGGCTGGCCCCACGCGGGGTCCCAGACGGTGGGGTTGTTGTCGCCGACGGGGTCGGGTGCATCATCAGTCCATCCTGGGTAGCCCATCCATCCCACGTTGGTTCCTGCAAAGTCCCAACCGGGGACGATATTGGCCGCCAGGTCCTCGTGGAAGGCGGCGATGCCGCTGTCCACGATCGCAATCGTTGTGGATAATGAACCCTTTTGCATACCCCAAGCTGCGGGGGCATTCACATCGTACAGGTAGTACTGGTTGAGCGTTGTCTCGGGATCAGTGTCTTCGAAGTACGGGTCATCGGGCACATAAGGCCCATCCAACTGGTGCAGCAGCAGGTGGGGCTTAGCGCTTTGCACCTGGGGTAGCCCGACCAGATACTCTTGTACGGCGTCAAGCGATAGGGTCGGGGGCACGACTACCGAGACATAATCCGGGAAGTTCTGATGAGTCTTGACCCCCAGGCCCTGTGCCCGCAAGCTGGTGGCGACTTGTGCCGCAGGCTGGCCCGGTTTGAACCTCACCAGCAGGCTCGACGAAGAATACTTGGGGGTAGCCACGCTAACAGGCCGCAATAGGATCTGTGCCTCGATGGGCGACAGAA
>CAYNMY010000230.1:0-4571 GCA_964398275.1 uncultured Armatimonadia bacterium
CTGCCTCCGGCTCCGGCTCGGTAGCTTCTGCCTCCGGCTCCGGCTCGGTAGCTTCTGCCTCCGGCTCCGGCTCGGTAGCTTCAGCCTCCGGTTCCTCCTCAGCAGCTTCTGGGGCTGCCTGAGGCTCGGCTGGTTCTACCGGCTCTTCGGCAGCTTCCGGCTGGGGCGCGGCGGGCTCTGGTTCCGCGGGTTCCGGCTCCATTATCTGCTTTGTGAGCTGCTCCGCTTGTTGTTCCTCTTCTTCTCGCGAGTGGAAGATGGCATCTGGATTGGCCATCACTACCATCCCGCGTACTACCTGTTCGTTCAGCCCAAACTCGTTCTTGAGGGCGCTGACAGCCTCACCGCCGCCGTTGAAGTACACAATCCGGTAGATGCCTTCGGCGGAATGGTTGATTTCGTAGGCGAAGCGGCGCCGGCCGAACAGTTCGTCCGCGACTACCTCGGCTCCGGCAGCTTCCAATACCTGCTTAAAGGCCTCGGTTATCTCTTGCATTTCCTCGTCCGCAACATCCGGGGACAATATGTACATCGCTTCGTAAAGGACCGCGTCAGTTTCCATTTGGTAGGTTTCTCCCTGTGGCCTGATGGTTTTGCCCGGCGGGACAAAACAGGAAGGGCCGCCGACCGCGGGTCCGCGACCCCGAAAGCGTAGGGAATTATAGCACAATCGGCCGCCAGTTGCAACATAGTGACAGCCCCTGCTCATTCTGCTATACTCATTCTGCTGGGAGGCGATAGCCTTGCTTGAGAAGCTGGAAGCCGCTCTGCAATCAGCGCTCGAGGGCATAGCGCGAGTGTTGCCCGGCAAACTGCACCCGCTGGAGCTGGCCGCACAGTTACGCGCGGCGATGGATGCCAGCCAGGTAATCTCGACCGAGACCGGGTATGTAGCCAACACGTATCGTGTGTTGCTCCACCCCGAGGACCTCCAGCCACTGGCGCGACTTACCGACGACATCGAGGCTGAACTGGGCAGCCATCTGGGGGAATATGCGGCGCAACGCGGCTACGGGCGCAACCCGCGGATTACGGTGAAGCTTGCCAGCGATGTAAAAATATCCCGCGGCGGGGTCAAGGTGAGCTCGGAATTTGACCGCTCGCCACTACCTGCGCGATTGCAGATAGTAGACGGCTTGCCGCCGCGAGTCTTCAATGTGACCGAGACGGTCGAAGTGGGGCGTTCCGCGGACTGTGCAATTCACCTCCCTGAGCCGACCGTCTCTCGGGAACATGCGCGGCTCGAATGGACCTATCAGGGTTGGGTGCTGAATGATCTGGGCAGCAGCAATGGCACCCGGGTCAACGGCCAACTGACGACTGAGCAATTGCTGGGGGATAGCGATCTTGTCCAGCTTGGCAATGTGCAACTACGTTTCAGCTTCCGAGTTGAGTGATCACTGGTGGGATTTGGCCTGATACTGATAATCGGCAAGTATGTATTTGTCGGGTTGATCTATCTGTTTGTGATAGCAATCTTTCGGGTGCTTGTTGTCCGCATCGCGGCGGGGGAAGGTACGACGCCGCCGCGGCGAGTGCCCCCTCGAGCGGCGGCTGCGCCGCGTATCACGCGCCCGCGGCCACCTCGCCCGCCCGCTGCGGCTCCCGTGCAGGAGCCGGCTGCGATGGCCGAGCCCGAAGTGCCGCCGACAGCGGTGCAGCCTGCCCGCGCCCGCCTGGTGGTGGTCAGCACCTCGGCGGGCAACCTCTCCAGCGGTCTGAGCTTCCCGCTGGGCAAGTCGGTCAGCATCGGGCGCAAGTCGCACAATGATATTACCGTCCACGATCGCTATGTATCGGCGACGCATGCGCTGATCATCAGCGAGGAGGGCGGGCATATTCTGCGGGACTACCACTCCACGAACGGGACCCTGCACAACGGCAGCAGAATCAAGGGGGATGTGGTCCTGCGCGACGGTGACGAAATCGGAGTCGGTACCACCGTCTTCCGCTACCAGGGCTGACCTGCCCGCCATTCATTTGTGGTCTGGCCAAATAGGGTGAGGAAGACTCGTCCTCAGGAAGCTTCTTCCTCAAGGAGTCAGTTTCCCATAAGCACGGCACGACGAGTAGAACTCGCGTTACTAATGCTCTGCGGCGCCATCGGCGCGCTGGGCCTGGCGCTGGTCGCGGCCGCCACTGACCAGCCGTTGACCTGGGCGCTGCGTGGCCTCACCCCGGCGGGTATACTGCTCGTCGCGGTTCTGCTGATGGGCTTGGGCAACGGCCCCCGTGATCGCCTGCTGCTGCCGCTGTCCGGGCTGCTGGTTACCGTGAGCGTGGTCTTCCTTACGCGAACCGACATCCTCCTGGCTACGCGTCAACTCATGGCCATAATTATGGGCGTGCTCCTGATGGTTGCCATCTACTTCCTGATCGAGGACGTCCGGTCGCTGGCCCGCCTGAAGTACACTGCGGGCTTTTTCGCGCTTGCCCTGCTGGTGGTCACTATGCTGTGGGGCAAGGAGGTCAATGGTGCCCGCTTGTGGCTGACCATACCGCACCTGGTCACTTTCCAGTCGGGCGAGGTCGCCAAGCTCCTGATGGCAATATTCCTGGCGGGGTACATAGCCGACCGGGGAGAGCTGCTGCGGCGCACAGGCATACGGCGTATGGGCATGCGCCTGCCCTCGTTGCGACCGGCGGTGCCGCTCCTGGTGGTGGTCGTTTTCTGCCTGGCGATGTTCGTGGCCCAGCGCGATCTGGGTGCGGCGATGCTCTTCTTCGGCCTGTTCGTGACGATGTTTTACCTGGCGACGGGTCAGGGCGGCTATGGGCTGTCGGCCGCGGTGCTATTCGGGGTCGGTCTGGTCATTGCCTACTACTACTTCCCCCACGTCAGCACGCGGATGAGCAGTTGGCTCAATCCGTGGGCCGATCCGCAGGGCGTGGGTTACCAGCCCCTCCAGGCGATGTTCTGCCTGGGCGAGGGCGGTATCTTCGGGGCGGGAATTGCGCAGTTACCAGTGACCAGGCTGCCGGCCGCCGCCACCGATCTGATTCTGGTGGTCGTGAGCCAGGACCTGGGACTTATCGGGGCTCTGGGCATTGTGCTGGTCTACGCCCTGATGTCGGTGCGCAGTTACAGTCTCGCCTGGCAGGCCACCGATCGCTTTGCTGGTCTGCTGGCCGCGGCCTTAGCCACCGTTTTCTCGCTGCAGGCTCTGATCATTATGGGCGGAGTGCTCCGGGTGATTCCCCTGACCGGGATAACCACGCCCTTCCTCAGCTACGGGGGAACGTCGGTAGTGGTTAACTTCCTGGCCATTGGCCTGTTGTTGGCGATTTCGCGGGATTGTGTACCGCAGCCGGAAGCGGCGGAACAAGATGCAAGAGCTTAGCGTCAACATAAGACGGATCGCTCTCCTGGTACTGTGGGGGTTCGTGCTGGTATCTCTGCTGTTGGGATACTGGCAGATCGGGCGGGCTGCTGCGCTGCGCGCCGATCCCTACAATGAGCAAGCCCAGCAGCGCGAAAAGATTATCAAGCCGGGCCGGATTCTCACTGCTGATGGTGAGGTCGTCCTGGGTGCTGAGAAGGACGGTGACGAGTGGGTGCGCACCTACCCGGGCGGGGCAGTCTACCCTCATCTGACCGGCTACGATCGCAAGACTGGGCTGCAGAAGAGCCTGCGCGAGGCGCTGCTGGGTGTAGGCGCTTACGAGGATTGGTGGCGCACGGTCCGCTACGGCGCAGCCGGCCTGGACGTAGAATTGACTATCAATAGTAGTGCCCAGAAGTTGGCCACCAGGCTGATGCGCGGCAAGCGGGGGGCGGTGGTGGCCCTGGAGCCAAGCAGCGGCGCAATCCTGGTGATGGTCAGCGCACCGAGCTACGATGCCGCGGGCGTGCTCGACAACAAGTTCACCTATGAGATGTTCCGCAATGACCCCAACTCGCCGGAACTCAACCGGGCTACGCAGGGCCTGTATCCGCCGGGGTCAGCCTTCAAGATTTTTGCGGCCGCGGTCGGGTTGGATGCTGGCCTGGTTAAGCCGGATACCGTGTTGGCGTGCGGTGGGGTTGCGCGCGTCGCCGGCTCGCTGGTGAAGTGCCGCAAGCTCAGCGGCCACGGTCGGCTGACGCTGTCCCGGGCGCTGGCCGATTCGTGCAACATGGTATTTGCCAAGCTGGCGGAGCAAATTGGGGCGGCCCGGTTCCGCGATTATGTTAAGAAGTTTCACCTGCTGGACAGCAGCGACATTCCCCTGCCTGGTGCGGAGGGGAGAATGGCGGACTTCAGCGCTTACAAGGGTGAAATGGCGCTGGTCGAGGCGGGCTTCGGTCAGGGAGCAACGCTGCTGACGCCGCTGGCGATGGCCCGCCTGACGGCCACCATAGCCAATGGTGGCACCGTAGTCCAGCCCCACCTGGTCGCGCGCATTACCGGGCGCGACGGCGACGTGGTTCGCGAGTACGCTGGGCGTTCGCTGGGGCAGGCGGTAAGCGCAGAAACTGCCCGGCAAGTGGCAGGTATGATGCAGGCGGCTGTCGAAAAGGGTACTGCGGGGTCGGTTGAGCTTAGCGGCTACCGCGTCGCGGCCAAGACCGGGTCCGCGCAGAACCCGCC
>CAYNMY010000231.1:0-4562 GCA_964398275.1 uncultured Armatimonadia bacterium
GGGCACCCGCACCGATTCCTCGTACTGCACACCCTTTCCAAACAGGTAATGGGCACCCATCTGCTCCCCGTGGGCGCTCGTGTAGACGACGATGGTGTTGTCGTCAAGCCCACAGTCGCTCAGCGTCCGAAGGATGTCCCCGACAGCGTAGTCAACTACACTGACATTGCCCAGATACCGCGCCATCGTCTCACGGAAGAAGGCTTCCGGCTCAGAGTCGTAGCACGCCTGCGCCCAACCTTCTGCGAGCATTCGACTGCGCAGCGGCCGGCTCTTGTCGCCGTGCATCAGGAAGTTCGGCCCGAACGGCATCTCGTCTGGAGCGTACATCTTATCGAAAGGACCATGAAAGGGGCCGTGCGGCTCTAGAAAATTGACGTGGGCCACGAAGGGGCGGTCCCGGTTGCGGCGGATAAACTGCGCCACCTCCCGGGCCAGGAAGGCCGGCTTGCCCAGCTCCCGGGGCAGGTGACAGGCCAGCCCGCGTGAGAACGACTTGAATCCATCATCGGCCACTGAGTCCTCTTCCAGACCTTGCTCTTTCAGGAAGTGATAGTAGGACGAATGCCGCTCCCGCCACTCATCGCGCGTGTAGTTAAGCGGCACATTGCGGTAGCTATCCTCGGTGCTAACCCAGGTCTTTTCAAAGCCGTGTTGACCAATGACCTCGTTGCCCAGGTGCCACTTCCCGAAGTATCCGCACTCCCACTGGCCATCCGGCAGCAGCTCCGCAATAGTGGGGATATCACGAGCCAGCGGCGTCTGGTTGCGCATACAGCCGGTATTGTGGGGATACCGGCCGGTCATTATCGTCGAGCGCGACGGCGTGCAGACCGGCTGCGTACAGTAGGCGTTTTCGAAGACAATGCCCTGCTCGCCGATACTGTCCAGATGCGGCGTGCGCACAACAGGGTGACCAGCGATGCCCAGGCAGTCGGCACGATGCTGGTCGGTGAACAGAAAAAGCAGATTGGGACGAGGCATTAGCAGTTCCTTCTATAGCTCAACAGTATCTTCGGTGCGCTGCTGCCAGGCCCGGATCTTAGCGGTAAGTTCCTCGACGATCTTCCCCATCTCCGGCTGCCCGTACAGATTGGTTAGCTCGTAGGGGTCTTCCCGCAGATTGTACAGCTCACTGAGGTCGTCTTTGCACAGATTTAGCTTCCAGCCTTCGGGCGTGATCACCGTGCGTATCGGTGCCAGACCGGCCTTCTCCTGCTCATCCCTGGACCACGGCCCGTTCTCGACGGGACAGTAGCCATCAGGGCCCTGCCATTCAATGAAAACGTCTTGCTCCTGCAGCGACCCCTGGCCGGACAGAAACGGCACCAGGCTGTAGCCCTGCAAGTGGTCCGGAGTCGGACAATCCAGCAACTCAAGCAGCGTCGGCACCAGGTCTGTCTGGCTGACCGGGTTATCAATGAAGCGCTGCTCTGTACCCCACGCAGGCACGCGCATAAACAGCGGTACCTTCGCCGCTTCCTCGTACATTACAGTCTTGTACATCAGCGAATGATTCCCCATCATCTCACCGTGGTCGCTGGTAAAGACGATGATGGTATCCTCATCCAGCCCGCAGGCGCTGAGGGTGTCTAGAATCTCCCCTACATAGAAATCAACCAGACTGACCAGGCCCAGATAGCGGGCCTTGCTCTGCCGGTAGTGATCCTCCGGCTGATTGCCGTAGCGCTCCTGGAGCATCCGGGTGCGCAGCGGCGTGCGCTCGTCATCGCGTGCCATGAAGTTCGGGGAGACGGGAACATCTGCCGGATCATACATCCAGTCAAACGGCCCGTGCAGCGGCGGGTGCGGCTCGAGGAAGTTGACATAGCAGCAGAAGGGGTGGTCCTGGCTCTTCTCGATGAAATCGCAGACGTGCCGGGCAGTAAACGCCGGCTTAGTCAGCTCCCTGGGTAGGTCGCAGCAGAGGCGACGTGAGAACCAGGGAAAGCCGTCGTCAAATTCCGAGTCCGGCTTTAGCCCCTGGGACAGCAGAAAGTGGTGATAGCTGCTGTGACGGGTCTGGAACAGTTCCTGGGTGACGTAGGGATGGTACGCATCCTCGGTGCTGATCCAGTTCTTCTCGAAGCCGTGCTGCCCGACCATCTCGTCGCCCAGGTGCCATTTGCCGAAGTAGCCACACTCGTACTCCTCCTCGGGGAGCATCTCCGCGATAGTAGGATACTGGCGGGTGAGCGGCAGATTGTTCTGAATACAGCCGTTGGTATGCGGATACAGCCCGGTCATAATCGTCGAGCGCGAGGGCGTGCAGACCGGCTGGGTCACGTAAGCGCTATTGAAGACGACGCTTTGCGCGGCCAGCCCGTCGAGGTAAGGCGTGTTCATTATCTCGTTGCCGTAGACACGCAGGGTGTCCTGGCGCTGCTGGTCGGTGAAGATAAAAAGCAAGTTGGGGCGACGCATAACTTCTTCCTCCAATATGGCATCATGCTCAGGGGTTAACTTCTGAGACGATGACGTTATCAGTTTGTTTTGATGCGATAGACGCGCGTTTCCAGCGCAGCAAAATCGGCGCTGAACGTGCCGCCGGCGATGGTCGCGCTTTTAACTCCCGGCTCGCCAAAGACCACTTGTGCCGTCCCCGTCTCGAACCCGGGGACTGCAATTTCCGTGCTGGTAGCCTCGCGTTCGTAGTTAGCAGCGATGACGTAGGTATCCTGGCCGTCGCTCTTGACCATCGTGACGACGTGGTCACTGGCCGTGAGGACCTCTTCAGTGGTAGCAGTCAGCAGCGGCATCAGCTCGTTGAGCTCGCCGACTACCTCAGTGAGGTTCTCCCAGCACTCAACCCGCGATAGATAGCCGCGGCTCCACTCATCCCTCATCAACCGCTTCAGGGACCAGTACATGACCCCGCGCGCGCCGGCGGCGACGGCGGTGTAGGTCATGCAGCGGATCTCATCACGGTTGGGCAGGCGCTGCCACTCCGGGCCTGGCTCGTACCGCGCCTTCTGGAAGCTGTAATCAAAGATTTGGCCGACGTACCAGAATGGCTTTTTGCCTGCGGATGCTGCGTTCGACTTCTCCACGAACATCTTTACCCCGCGGAAGCCGGTCCCAGCATACCACTTTTCCGGAATCGGGGGGATACAGTAGTAGTCCGCCTGCATAATGTCCACGTAAGGCATAAACTTCCCGGGATCACCGAAATGACAGACGACCGCCGTCGCGGGATGATTGGGGTCGTGCTGTCTGACGATTTCGTAGGCAGCGGGCATGTAGTCCTTGCCCATGTTGCCCTCTTTATCCCAGCCCGGCTCGTCCATCAAGTGCCAGGCCAGCAGCCCCGGATGGTCGCGATACTTCTCGATCCGAGCAATCGCTGAGTCGAACTCCATCGCCTTAACGTGGGGGCGATACAGCCCCACCAGCGCCTTCATCCCGTTGCCATAAACCGCATCCAGCCAGGCCTGTCCGCCCTCGTAATCCTCCTGCCCTTCCCACGAATAGCCGTGGGCCACGTTGAAACCGGCCGCGGCCTGAATCGCCAGATCGCCTGCCCCGCCCGATGAGTACAGGCCGATCGCGAAGAACGGCTTACCGTCTACATACAGGTAACCGTTATCGCGCACCTCTACTGCGCAGTGGGCCAGCGGACCTATCACGAGAGTCAGAACAATAGCCAGCGATGTGGTTATTGCTAAAGAGCGCGCCAACATGTTCACCTCCCCGTCTGGGCTGAACGCAACACTACTTCATCATATACTTGATTCGGACCATATACTCGCCGTGCCCGCCGATCGTGGCGTACTTGCCATAGCCCGGCGCGAGCTCGTCGCGGATGATCTTGTCGTTGTGGCTGACATAGCTGCGGTCGTAGTTGGTATCGAGGTCCACCCCCAGGTAGAACCAATCTTCCTTACCCTCCTCCTCCGTGAATCGTATCACGTTTACCCCTTGCTTTAGTACAGCCGGATCAATGCTGAAATTGTGCCAGCCCTGATTAGCGACCTCGTCGTAGGGTCGCTTCAGGACCAGGTTCTCGTTAACGTAGACCTCGAGGTCCGGCCATTCTTTGGTCTCCGGGGGATGTGTGGGCCAGTTGAGATGATACCCGCTGATCGTATCCATCGGATCCCAGCCCATGAGGTACTCAATCACGACGAGTTTCATCTGGGCGGGGTCCTCTTCGAGGATAAGCTCCTTATACAGGGACCACTCACTGCTGAGCAACTGTCCGCGCTGCGATTCCATCCCCCCGTCGTCGTCCTGAATTATGTTCCAGCCATACTGGCCGGCCTGCGGGACACCGACCCCCAGCCTGGCTTCGTAGCGACCCCCACCCGACGGGAAACGCACCAGGGCGAGGTATTTCTTATTGTCCTCGGCAGTCCAGCAGAAAATGCCGGGAATCTGCTGCTGACCGACCGTTCGGGTCTGCGAGGCCAGCACGCGCACCGCCGTGGGGCTGGTTGCCTGGAGCAGACAGAATTCGAAGTCGGCATCGGCGTCAGCAGTCAGCTCGTAGGTCTGCCCGGGCTGGGTAGCCAGATCAATCAAGCCCATGGCGAACTCCTCGGAGAGCTGGCCCGACACTGTCC
>CAYNMY010000232.1:0-4561 GCA_964398275.1 uncultured Armatimonadia bacterium
CGCATGCCTTCTACTACTCGATCCAGGGCTTCCGCAAGTGGGAGTGCCCGCCCGGCGAATTCTACCAGTCGCCGTTCTGGCCGTACTACCGGGCCCTGTCTGATTACGTCGGCAGGCTGTCGGCGTTGTTCCGCGACGGTCAGCATATCGCCGACGCGGCCCTCTTCTACCCGGTCAAGTCAATGTGGGCGGAGATGGACCCCCACGACAACGATGAGGTGACCCGGCTGAATGCCAGCTTCGACCAGCTCACTCGCCTGCTGCTCAAGCTCAACTACGACTACGACTTCGTCAGCGAGGAGATGCTGCAGGAGGCCACCTTCGCTGACGGCAAGATGACCATCAACGGTCCCGATGGTGAGCCCACGGAGAGCTTCAAGGTGCTGGTTATGCCCGCGGTGACTACCATTGGCGCCGAGACCTGGAGAGCCCTGTACCAGTGGACGCAGGCGGGCGGCAAGATCATCGCGCTGGGCAGCCTGCCCACGAAGTCGGTGGAGCAGGGCGAAGACGAGGCGGTAGCAGAGATCTTTCGCCGCCTCTTCGGTGACGACTATGAACTGAGCTTGACCGTCGCCGGTGCCAAGAAACCCGTCCTGTCTACGCATGACCTTTCCACTGGCCCCAGCGGAGTCCTGGTCGGCGCACCGCTGTGGATTGACGACGAAGAGATGCTCGAGCCGCTGGCTGAGGCGCTGGATGCGCTCATCGAGCCGGATGTGATGATCACCGACCACAAGGGCCAGCGTATTCCGGACATTGTGCACTACCACTACTACCGCGAGTTCAGGCACTTCCTGCTGGTGCAGAATACCAGCCTGGAACGCAGCTACGACTGCACCGTTTCAGTTGATGCCACCGGCGACGTCAGCATCTGGGATGCTGAGACCGGAGAGAGCACGCCCGCGCCGGTAGTCCGCGCCGATGAAGAGCGGTTGCACATTCCGGTCAGCCTGCCGCCGGTGGGCGCGACGGTGCTGATGATTGAGCCGCTGGCCGAGTGCCCGAGCACGCCGCTGATTGATGCCGACGCCCAGATCCTGGAAGTCAGCAACAAAGAGGCGGTTGGCCTGGTCTCGGAGCCGGGGAGCTACAGCGTGACGGTGGGGTCGCTCGAGGGCAAGCCGCGCGTAGTCAGGGCCCGAGTGCGCTCAATGCCGGCGACGATTGAACTGGGCGAGAGCTGGGACTTTGCGACCGACAAGCCCAATGCCCTTCCCCTGGTTGACTGGAGCTACCAGATTGTCAACGACGTGTCGGAGTCGCATCCCGACGCAGTTAAGCCGCTGCGAGTCTTTAGCGCCACGTTTGAGGCTGACATAATCCCCGAAGCAGCGAGATTACTGCTCGACGGCCCGAAAACCGACAAGGTCTGGCATAACTCCTGGGTGCGCGACCACGAGGTCTTCGTAAATGACCAGCCCGTGACCGACTTTGCGCCCGGCGACTACCTGGACCACTACATCTACGAGGCCGACCTGACCGGGCTGATTCGCAAGGGCAAGAACAATGTGAAGATGGTCAGCGAGACTCACTACTTCGAGCCGGGGGTTATCTATCACCCGGCAATCATCGTGGGACGCTTCGCCGTGGCGGGACAGAGGCGGCTGCGGATGATTGCTGAGCCTGGGCGGATTCAGACCGGGCCCTGGGACAAGCAGGGCTACCCCTACTACTCGGGCATCGCCACCTACCGCCAGCAGTTCCGGGTGACCGCCGCGCAAAAGGCCACGCAATTGCACCTTGAGATGGAGAACCCCGGCGATCTGGCGGAGGTTATTGTCAACGGTAGGAGCTGTGGCGTACGCGCCTGGGAGCCGTTCGCCTGGGACATCTCCGCTGCGGTGAAGACGGGCCAGAACGAGCTAGAAATCAAGGTGGCTAACTCGCTGCAGAATCTGCTGGTGCAAAAGCCCAAGCCCTCCGGGCTGCTCGGCGGGGTGCGGATTGTGCCGCACAAGACGGTGCGGTTCAAGTTGGCGTAGCTCGCCCGTACAGATAGGAACTTAAGAAGGTGAACCAGTTGCCTGTTGCCCCCTGTATTTCCCCTTTAGTTTGGGAGCATAAAGGAACTTTGTCATTGGTATAGAATGATTATTGCTGTACTGGTGGGCAACGATGAAGGAAAGTGAGGAGTGCGATCGAGTATGGACAGTTTACAGGCTGACACCACCCAGCATATTGGCTCCCGCAAGCAGTTCTTCTTTGATAATCTGATTGTCGAGTCGGTTCAGAATCTGACCCGGCGCATGCACTCGCCCCAGAAGGTAAAAGAGGCGCCGCTGATTCAGAGGGACCAACCCTGGGAGCGGGTCACCTACTTTACGTGCAGTTCCTGGCGGGTGGTGCGTGATCCGGCCGATGACGTATTCAAGTGCTGGTATGAGGACTGGCAGATACACCCGGACAGGTTGCCTGAAACTAAGGGCTCTTTTCATGACCCTATCCACTATCCCTCCCGGTACCTGTTTGCTCGATCCGACGACGGTATCCAATGGGAGAAACCGCAGTTAGATATCTACCAGGAAGAGGGCAGACGCACCAATATAGTACTGGGTGACCGGGAGTTCCGCGGTGACTTTGGCAGTGTGCACTCTGGCTATGTCTTCCACGACGTATTTGCCGAAGACGACGAAGGGCGCTTCAAGATACTGTTCAATCACCGTACTCCCCAGGGATCGGACTATCGGTATGCCGCCTCGCCTGATGGTATTCATTGGAAACCCTGGGGCCAGGACCCTCGCTTTGGTTCATGTGGCCCGCATCTAGGTGACGTAGTGACGATTTCCTTGGACTTGGCTGAGCGCAACTACATTCTGAATACCCGGCACCGGTTCATGAATAGTAGCTGGATCGATCCCAACAGCCCGGCCTTCGAGCATTTCTCGGTGCCCTACTACCCCGACCAGCCCTGGCGAAACAACAAGCGGCGCATATTCCAGGCCCGCAGCGCTGACTTGTTGAATTGGTCGGAGCCCCAGCCAATAGTAGTCCCCGATGACGAGCTGGATAACGTCGATGATCATTTCTATGGCATGAACCAGTATGATCTTGGCGGGATCTGGGTTGGCTTTGTCGCCGTTTTTCATCAAGTAGATAATACTATGGACGTGCAACTGGTGTATTCTCGCGATGGCCGCACGTTCCAGCGGCTGCAGCCGGGTCAGCCGTGGCTGACTCCTGGTGAACCGGGAAGCTGGGATCAGTTCATGGTCAATGCCTATGGAGGGCCGGTGGCGGTCGGTGATGAATTGTACATATATTACGGTGGGGCCAAAAACCACCACGACTGGTGGATTGTGGGTGCTAAAGAGGAGCTGGATATTCCCGAGGCCCGGGATATGGACAAAGTGAGCTACTGCCTGGGGCTGGCCCGGATGAAAATAGATCGCTTCGTCAGTCTGTCGGCTAATGCCGTGCGCCCAGGAATACTGGTGACCAAACCGTCCCACGCTGAAGGCGGGAAATTGCTCATCAATGCTCGGTGCAACCGGGGCGGCTCCGTGCAAGTAGCGGCGGCGAGTGGGGATGGGCAGGTCATCTCGGGATTTGAGAAGGATAATTGCGTGCCCTTCACCGGTGACTCCGTCGCGCACCAGATCACCTGGAAGAGTAAGGAAGAGATGCCGGAGGGCTGGCTGAAGTTATACTTCTACCTGGAAGATGCTGACTTATACACATTCCGGGTGGGAGAATAACGCGGTGCCGAAGCTTTACGATTCGCACTGCCGGGCGGCGGCAGTTAATGGATGCTGACCTGGCGCAGCCGCCCCCGTATCGTCGCTCCGCTCTACCGCAGGGACGTAGGGCCGGCGAGCAGCGGCCTCGGCCGGGATGACAAGTCGCCCGGGCAGCAGCCCCGGGGAGTTAGCAGTCAGGGCAATCTCCCCCGCTTGGTCGCCAGCCTGTACAATGACCTGCGCCAACCCGTTGAAAGCGCGGCGGCCAGTGGCCTTGTCAGGTTCGTGGCTGCTGGGATTGCCGTTCCCTACGCCGAGGATTGCGGCATTCTCGCTGACGCTGAAGCTGACTTCGTTATCCGCCGTTGGCACCAGGCGGCCTTCGTCGTCAACAATCGCCACGGTCACAATTGCCACATCCTCACCATCGGCGCTGATGGCTGGGCGATCGGGCACCAGTTCAACGCCGGCAGCGGGGCCGGTCGTCTGCATGCTAGCCTCGGCGAGGAGTTCCTCAGCTCTGTAGCCCTTCGCGGAAAGCGTGCCCCGCTCGTAACTCACCTGCCACGTCAGGTGGCCGTTGCGGGGCATCTCCTGTCGGCCCAGGCTCTCGCCGTTCAGGAACAGCTCGACGCTGTCGCAGTTGCTGTGGCACCAGACTTCAATCTTTTCGCCCTCGTGGCCCGGCCAGTTCCAGTGGGGCAGAATATGCAGCACCACTTCGTCGCTCCACCAGGACCGGTAATAGTAGTAGTTGTCCTTGGGAAAGCCGCAGGTGTCCATAATGCCGAAGTGTGAGTTGATGCAGGGCCATTCGTATGGCGTCGGCTCTCCCCGGTAGTCAAAGCCGGTCCACACGAAGGTGCCGCATATCCAGGGCC
>CAYNMY010000233.1:0-4551 GCA_964398275.1 uncultured Armatimonadia bacterium
CCTCAGCCCGTAGTGCTCGGAGACCGGCGTGAGGTCCGGCGCCGGGCCTACTCCTCGGGGCAGCACGATGTTGGCGGGCGGCAGGCCGTCAGCGCGGCGCTGCTGGTTGACTTCGTGGTCTTCGAGAAGCTCGTGGACGCGCTGCACGAATTCGTTGACCAGTTTCGCAGTCCTTTGCGCAGGGGCATGGCCCGCCGTCTCCGGCAGCGGCTTACACAACGGCACTGCCATACCTACTTCGTGCGGGTCAACATCGGTAATTCGCGGGTCCAGGTCATCTCCCCGCAGCACCAGCGCCGCGCGATGCGCCACCGACTCCTTGAAGATGACCTGTACTCCATCTATGCCGTCACCGAAGGCCTGGTTGATCGTTGCGGATAGTTCATCGGTGCGCGCGGTGATACGCCCGGCCCGGCGGTCGGCGATAAGATTCTCCTCGACAGTCGCAAAGTTACACCGGAAGGCCAAATCGCCGGGCCGCACGTCAATGCCCACGCCCTTGGCTTCAAACGGTCCCCGCCCGGTATAGTATTGAAACGGGTCGTAGCCCAGTATCGCCATGTGGCCGGTGTCGCTGCCCACCGCCACGCCGGGTCGGATCGGATCCATATATCCGCATTCACCGCCTCGCGCTACTTCGTCCATCGCGGGCGTCTCCTGGGCCTCAATACAGGTTTGCCCGTCCAGGCTGGGTACTGGGCGCCCACCCATACCGTCCCCCAGGAAGATTATTTGTGTGCTGCCGTTATGCAATTGAGCTTGACCTCCAAAAATCGCAATTCGTCTCAGTGGGTTAACTGTAGTACAAGTTAGATTGTAAGCATTCGGTGGCACTTGGTCAAGGTAAGGCCGTTTGCAGCGCATCTCCATGCTGCCCCTTGACACCGCCTGAGCGACGGACTACTCTAACGGCAGTAGCTGCTACGACCAGCTTCCGATAACACCCACTGCGACTCGAACCGCAAAGGTGATAGGTTCCTCAAATGAAATCTGCTCTGGCGCTGCCGGTGATTTGTGCTCAGGCTGATAACCTAGCTGAAGGCTGGGAGCGGGCGGTTGTTGATACCTGGGAGCGCGGCGCCCGAATTGCCACGCAGTACGATAAACCTGGCGATCCGCCCAGCCGTGACGCCACGCTCATGTTGAGCGTCGCCGATCCGTTCGCCGAACCACGCATTCACCGTGCTCTGCCCGGAGGCATCTACGACCTGGAGGTCTACCGCCAGGAGGTCGTGGATGGTATTCACGACCACTGGATTGACCCGGAGGCGGGGAAGTGGTCGTACACGTATCACGAGCGGCTGGCGGCATATACGAAATGCCCAGCGGGCGAGCCGGTCAACCAGCTCGAACTGATGCTCGAGGCGCTCGCTGGAGCTCCTCACACTCGCCGCGCCCAGGCTATCCTGTGGAAACCGGGTACCGACCAAAGCGACGAGCACCCGCCCTGTCTGCAGCGGCTGTGGTGCCGGGTATTTGGCGACGAGCTGGTGATGTCGGCCCATATCCGCAGTAACGACGCGTTCAAGGCCGCGTTTATGAATATGTACGCGTTCACCGAGTTACAGAAGATGCTGGCCGAGCAGCTCGCGCAGAAGCTGGGCCGGGACATCCGCGTCGGGCAATACAATCACATCGTAGACTCGTTCCACATCTACGGGTCCTACTTCGAGGAGTTTGAGGGTTTCTTACAGTCGCTGGAGAGGCGAACACTGGCGCAACGGACCTTCACTACTGAGCAGATCGCCCCGCTGATCGAGGAGGCGCGGGAGCGAATTGCGGCCTCATTGGCCAGGGAGAATCCGACGCAGTAAGCCCACCGGCCTGCATATTTTGGCAAATACAGTTGACAAGTAAGCTATCCAAGGTTATAATACTTAACGATTTGTGACACTTCCCCGTTGATTGCACCTTTCCGGGATTCGATAGGTCGCAGTACGACCATAGCTTTCGACAATTCCTCTTTTCCTGGTTATTCCCAGGTAGACTAGATATGCACGACTGGTCTTATGTATCGTGGACTATTAGCGTCTTCAGCAGATTCTTCCAGGGATTCCGTCGGGGCGAGACCTTATGGGATAGGGCCTATTCCGATACCCGTCGGAGACGGGAGCAGCGGGCAGCGGATTGAAGAGCGGGGGATTTGCGGCCAATATACCAAGGGGAGACCACAGTCGCTACGGGTCAGCTTCGTATACGATTGTCCACGTTCAGTCTGAACCCGCCTTCAGGCAGCAGGCCCCCTTCCCGAGGAGGGCATTGGTGGCATACTGGGAGCAGGACATTGCCGAAATAATCCTCACTGAGGAGCAAATTGCCCAGCGTGTCGGCCAGCTCGCTGAGCAGATCTCAGCCGACTACCAGGACTGCGAACTGGTCTTGGTAGGTATTCTTACCGGGAGTTTTGTGTTTCTGGCCGATCTAATGCGCCAGCTTACCCGCCCGTGCCAGATAGACTTTTTCGATGTTTCCAGCTACGGCGACGACACGACCTCCAGCGGGGATGTAGCAATCCTCAAGGATCTGGGTTTGCCTGTGATCGGCAAGCACGTCCTGATGGTCGAAGACATTGTTGATAGTGGCCGCACCGTGGCTAAGCTTGTCGAAGTAGTCAAGGACCGCCAGCCCGCTTCGGTGAAGGTCTGCACGCTACTGAGCAAGACCGCGCGGCGCGAGTTGGCCGTGGAACTTAACTACATCGGCTTTGAGATCCCGAATTACTTTGTGGTCGGCTACGGCCTGGACTATGCCCAGCGCTTCCGTAGTCTGCCGTTCGTGGCCGTTTTGAAAGACGATGCGATCCCAAACC
This sequence comes from uncultured Armatimonadia bacterium, assembly GCA_964398275.1. Classification (GTDB taxonomy): domain Bacteria; phylum Armatimonadota; class Zipacnadia; order Zipacnadales; family Zipacnadaceae; genus JALGTD01. Next base: position 2,810 of record CAYNMY010000233.1, read on the forward strand.
CACCCTGAGTAGGGGAGTAAGTTCTCGAGAGGTGCGTTATGTTGGACTTGTCGGATCTGAAGGAAAAGACCGTAGATGATTTGCGCGAAATAGCCGAAGAGATGGAGATTGCGGGCTACTCTGGGCTGCGGAAATCTGACCTGTGTATGAAGATACTCATGGCCCAGAGCGAGCAGGATGGCAACAAGTACCGGTACGGCGTTCTGGAGGTTATGGGCGACGGGCGCGGCTATCTGCGCGTGGACGGCTACAGGCCCAGTATGAACCATGACGTCTACGTCGCGGACAGCCAGATTCGCCGCTTCGATCTGCGCAGCGGTGACTTGGTCAGCGGCCCGGTGCGTCCGCCCAAGAACAGCGAGCGTTACTGGTCGCTACTCCGCGTCCAGACGATTAACGCTCTGGCGCCGGAGGAAATCGGACGGCGGCCCGACTTCGAGCAGCTCACACCGGTTTACCCCGACCAGCGCCTGCACTTGGAAACAGATGATCCCACCAATATCGAGGGCCGCATATTGGATCTCGTCACGCCAATCGGCCGCGGACAGCGGGGGCTAATTGTCTCCCCGCCCAAAGCGGGTAAGACGACAGTCATCAAACAGCTTGCCAACTGCCTGACCAGCAACTACGACGATCTGCGCCTGCTGGTTCTGTTGGTGGACGAGCGTCCCGAGGAGGTCACCGATATCGCCCGCTCCGTCGAGGGCGAAGTAGTCAGCTCAACCTTCGACGAACTTCCCGAAAATCATATGAAGGTGTCTGAGTTGCTCCTAACTCGCGCCAAACGCCTGGTCGAGCAGGGCGAAGATGTCGTCATACTGCTCGACAGCATTACGCGGCTTTCCCGCGCCAGCAATCTTACCATAGATCCCAGCGGCCGCACCCTCTCCGGCGGGCTGGACCCCAGTGCGCTGTATCGCCCCAAGCGTTTCTTTGGCGCGGCCCGCAACATCGAGGACGGCGGTAGCCTGACCATCCTGGCCACCATTCTGGTCGAAACGGGCAGCCGAATGGACGATATGATCTTCGAGGAGTTCAAGGCCACCGGCAATATGGACCTGGTACTCTCCCGTCAGCTTGCTGACCGGGGTATATTCCCGGCCGTGGACATCGCCCGCTCCTCCACTCGTCATCAGGAACTACTGTTTACTGACGAAGAGATGCAGGCTATCTGGCAGCTCCGCAAAGCCCTGCATAATATGGAGCCCCCCGAGGCACTCGAAACGCTCCTGGCAGGCATCCGCAAGACCAGGACTAATCACGAGTTCCTGGCGATGGCTGCCGAATCTTTCGCCCGGTAACGTCGGCTCATCTACACGCCGCAAACAGGTGGGGAGCTGATCAGATTATGCGAAGTCTGTTTAGCCAACCTCGTACACTCTTAGGTTGGCTGTTGTTGGCTGGGCTGGTCGCGGCGCTGGTAGGTATCTCCTGCCGTGCGGAGCATCGCCCTGCGCCACCGCAACGGCCGGTTCCGCCCCCTGCCACTACGGTAGCTGATCTCGTCACCGAGATTCGTCTGATAGGGACTATCAATCGCCTGGATCTGACCGGCCAGCAGATTGACCAGCTCATTCCCACGGTCATCCGCCTGGTGAACCTGGCAAGCGCGTACGAGCAGCGCAAGCAGGCGGTTAGAGAACAGATGCGTTCGCTGTTGGTCGAAAAGCGGGGCGTGTTGGTCGAAGGGGGCACGCCGTCGGGGCAACTTGAGCGGAACCTGGCTCAACTCGAAGCAAAGC
>CAYNMY010000234.1:0-4525 GCA_964398275.1 uncultured Armatimonadia bacterium
CGCGCTGTATCTGGGCGAGCCGGGTCACGGCGAATTTATGTGGACCTTCGGGCCACAGTTCCAGCGCCGGCAGCGCTACCTGTCCCAGACCAATGTCTTGATCACCGAGTTGGACCTCGCCACACGACCGCTGAGGCTGACCTTCCGTGACTTCTGTCCACCGCAAACCGACGCGCTGGTGCGCATCGTTACCGTCAAGAACACCGGCGATGACCTCTTTCGCGGCGCTTTTCTTCACTACTTCGACCTGAATCTGGGCGAAGCGGCGCTCAAGCAGGCGGTCCGCTACGTTCCGGAGGAAGGCTACGTCATCCAGTATTTCCGGGATATCGTCCTGATCGTGGGCGGGACGCGCCCGGGGATGTGGCGCTGCGGCAAGTCAATTGACCAGCAGTTGCCCTCCAGCGCGAAGAGCGATATGTACGATGGCCACCTCAACGGCCAGCCCGAGGATATCGGACAGGTAGACTTTGCCCTGGGTTATCATTTGGAGCTGGCGCCCGGCGAGGAAACCGAAATCGAGATACTGATCTCGGCCGCGGAGAGCTCCCAGCGCAGCGCCCAGCGTTTCCTGGAACTTCGTGCGCAGGGCGTCCCCAGGCTCCTGGAAAGCGCAATCACGCAGGATCGGAACTGGCTGGCTCAGCGCCGGTCGGTCTCGGTGGAGCCGCGCTTGCAGGAAGCTTACCAGCGCGCGCTGTTGGCGCTGCCGCTAGTATGTGTCGCCCGTGAGCACAGCTTCATCGCTGCGCCGGAATTCGACCCCCACTACCTGCGCTGCGGCGGCTACGGCTACTGCTGGCCGCGCGACGCCGCCGCCGCTGCGCTGGCTCTGGATCACGCCGGATTCAGCGGCGATCTGGCCGGGCTGCGCGGCTGGCTGGCCAAGGTGCAGTTGCCCTCGGGGCTGTGGGGACAGCGCTACTGGGCGGAGGGCCAGCTCGCCGCCTCGTGGTCGCTGCGCGAGGATTTCCACCAGATTGACCAGAGCGCCTCGGCGCTGCACGCCCTGGCCACTTACCTCTGCTCGCTGCCTGAAGACGCAGGGGGTCGGGCCTGCGCGGAATACTGGGATGCCGTCGAGCGAGCCGCCAAGGCCCTGGTAAAGAATATTGGCGACGACGGCTGGCATCAGCCGGCCTGTGATTTGTGGGAGACCTACTGCGGAACCTTTGCCTATAGCAACGCCGCCATCTACGCAGCCCTGCGCGCCGCGGCCCGGTGCGCGAGACTGGCAGCTCAGGACAAGCTGGCCGCGCGCTGGGAGCAGGTGGCCGACTCCACTAGGCAGGCTGTACTAAGCTCCCGCCGCGACGGTTACTTCCCCCGGGGGCGCCTGGAATCCGGCTGGGAGGACCCGGTGGTGGATTCCTCGACGCTGGGTCTGGTAGAACCATTCGGTCTGCTTTCGCCGATATACCCCGATCAGCGCCAGATGATCGAGTCCAATCTCGCTACGATCCAGGCGCGGCTGCACCAACATCTGGACGGCGGGGTGGGAGGGGCCCGGTACGAGGGCGATGGCTACCTGGGCGGGGTCATCGGCGGCGTAAATACGCTGTGGGCGGCATGGGTCTGCCTGCGCTTAGCCAAGTCATACCGCGGGGACAACGAGGAGAGCGCCGCACGTTACAAGCGCCAGGCGCTGGACTACCTGGACTTCTGCCTGGATCATGCGACCCCGACGGGCCTGCTGCCCGAGCTGATCGGCACCGACCCCAACATTCCCTACTGGGCCGCCCCACACAGTTGGGCCTCGGGCTTGCTGGTCGAATGCGTCCTGGCATTGGATGAGCTGGAGCGGTAGGGCGATTCCTGGGTGATGTGCGCTTCGAGCTTGTGTGTCAGTTGCCTTGCTTGCGCTCCTATCCGCAGTTATGTGGCAAGGCCTTCATCACTCGCCCAGCAAGCTCTCCATAATGTACAGGTCCAGCGCCTCGTAGTCGCGCTCGCCGATCATAGCCTCAAGCTTGTCGTCGTCGAGGCCTCGGCTGATCTCCAGCAACTTGAGGAAGACAGTCCGGCTGTTGCTCAGGTGCCGGGTGGCCACGTCGTCTTTCTGCGTGCGCAGAGCCTTGACATCCAGGCCAACCCACTCGCCGCTGCGGCCATAGCCGTACCGGTCCAGGATGCGCACCTGATTGAACGCCCGGCGCAGGTCTACCGCGCCGAACGAGCGGTCCTGGTCGAATTTCAGGCCGTTCTGGTCGTTGAGGTGCACGCTCCATAGCTTCCCGTGCGCCAGGGCGAAGCCCATCTCGTCGGAGGGATCGAGCCCAGCGAGGACGGCGTGGGCGCTCTCGATGTTGACGCCGACGCGCTCCGGGTCCACCGTCAGAAAGCCCAGCGCGATAGCATGGCCGGTCGTGGGGATATACGCCTGGTCCATCGGCTCATTGGGCTTGGGCTCGATGGCAAAGCGCACCTGCGGATCGTACTCCAGCATCGCGTTAATCGCCTCAACCAGGCGCTCAACTGCAACGCGGCTGTCTTTAGCCTCGCGCAGGTAGGTACCCTCCCGCGCCAGCCACAACACGATTAGGTCGGTGCCCAGCGCGTTGGCGATATCAATCGCCCGCTTGCTGCGCTCCAGCGCATAGCGGCGACACTCGGGGTCGTTGGAGGTGTAGGCGCCATCAATGGTGCGTGGGTCTTCCCACAGCCGCGGCGCGACGAACTCGGCGGCCAGACCGTGGTCGTCCAGCGTTTCACGCATCTCACCAGCTTGCGCGATGATCTGCTCCGGGCTGAGGTCATTCATTTCGGGAACGGCGTCGTCGTCGTGGAGCTGAACGCCGTCGAAGCCCAGCTCCTTGTAGATGGTCAGCTTCTCGCTGAACGCGCGCGACTTGCGCACCGGCGGGCCGAACGGATCAGCCCCCTCGTGGATGTTCCACGGACCAAAAGTAAATCGGAATTCGCCTGTCATTGTCGCGCCTCCTTGCGATGGCCCCGGATTCTCCGAGAAATGATTCGACGTGAGACCACTCCCCGCAAACACCCACCTCATAATGCAGCTTCTGCGTCCTTCAGAGCTGCCGCTGCCTGCGCCTGCGTTGCTAGTTCGGTTCGCCGCTGACCAGCGCCAGGTGCTCGCTGCTGGAGATGAGGCCGCGCTCGTCGAAGAGACTGATATAGCAGGCAGTCGCGCCCTCAGGGATGACGGCGCTGGCCCGGCCGCTGGGCTGGTCAACCTCGGCGGCAACTGTGTGCCACTTGCGCTTGCGCCACAGGCCCAGGTCGGTGGTGTAATTAAGCTCAGCTTTGAGAATTGGCGACTGCGACTCGAACGTTGCCCAGGCGCGCCCGCCATACTCGCCCTGAGCGGTGATCTTGGCCAGCGGCATCCCGTCCTTCATGAGGCTGTCGGCAAAGGCGTAGGGCTCGGGCCGAGGCCAGGCGTGGCTATGACCGTGACCCAAGTCTACCGGAACTGCCACCGTCCGCGGCCCCGGTGCCAGCCGGTACGACTTCTGAAAGGCCCAGAATTCGTGGCCGTCAAAGGGTCGGGTCATCCACAGCATCGGCATCACGGCATGGGGCAGATAGTTGGCCGGATCCCAGTGCTGGTACCACTTGGCCGTCTTCTCCGGCCCCATTTTATCGAAACTCCCAATGAACTTGGAGCCTGTCGTCATATAGCCGCCCAGGTAGAACGGAATCGCGAACCGAAAGCGCTGGTCGAGACCGGCGACGATACAGCTCAAGTAGCCGCCCCACGAAACGCCCACTACCCCGATACGGTCGGGGTCAACTTCCGGAAAGGACCGGAGCAGCGAGTGGGCCAGGATGATATCGGCGACCGCGTGATAGCTCCACTGGTCTGGCAGCGGCCAGTCAATCTGCTCAAAGCCCCCCCAGCCGGGTGGGCCGCCCTGCTCGTGGTGCTGCCTGCCCTCCCGGGGCACATAGCCGCACAGGTCCATCGCAATCGCGGCGTAGCCGTGCTCGTTCCATAGTCGCACCCACTCGGCATAGGCGGTCCCGCCGCCGCCGTGGACCAGGACCATCGCCGGCAGCTTCTCGTCAGGCTCGTGCCGGGGCGCGCCATACCAGGCAAAGACCCGCGTCGGGTTGCCGTCAAATGGCCGGCCCTCGTAGAACAGTGCTTGTACGCCTTCGGCTTCAAAGCCAAGCGCGTCGAATACTTGGGGCGGCTCAGAGAGAGCCATCATATCCCAGGGTGACTCAATCGGGGCGTCGCTATCTGCGTTCATCGCTTCACCATTTGCACTTGATATTGGGCTTGTGCAGGCCAGGAGTAATGCCACCAAACCAGCGTAACAGATCAGTTCGCGTCGGTTCATCGCTGCTTCTCCATATCAATCAATCTGGCACCCGCGCCTGTCGGGCGGCCTCCTTGGCCGCCGCGGCATGCGGCGATTCGCGCTCCACGGTCACATCAAGCATCGGATCGCCCTTTTCAATCCGATCCGCGACCTCCGTGCCCTCGAGTACTCTCCCGAAGACGGAGTGCTTCATATCGCGGTGCTGGGTCCTCTCCCGGCTCAGGCAGCTGAAGAAC
>CAYNMY010000235.1:0-4519 GCA_964398275.1 uncultured Armatimonadia bacterium
ACGCAATGGAGGGGGGCCTGCGCGATATCGCGGCCAACGAAGAGCTGGGGGCCATCAGCCTGGGCGGCAACGACCGCATAATAATGGTCGATGCTGAGAGTATGGAGAAAGTCGGCGACTTGTATGTCAAGTCCCCGGACAGCTTAGATTTCGGCCCCGATGGGCTGCTGTACGTGGTGACCCGGGGTCGAATAGTCCGATTCAACCTCGAGACCGGGCAACGCGCAGCGGTCAGGACGCCGGGCGTGGGCAAGATGGGCGCAATAGCGGTTGATGACGCCGGTAACGTCTACGTCGCCGACCTCGGCCCAGATATGCAGGTCAAGGTCTTCGATCGTCACGGCAACCTGCTCCGCACTGCGGGCGTCAAGGGCGGGCGGCCCGATGAGGGGCTGTTCAATAAGCAGGGCATGCGCTTCATGTCCTCGATTGACGTGGATGCCAAGGGCAATATCTGGGTCTGCGAGAGCGACGACCGGCCTCGCCGCATTAGCGTCTGGGGCAAAGATGGCAAGCTGGTCAAGGACTTCATCGGCAACACGCGCTACCATGGCAGCGGCGGGATGCTGCATCCGACCGATCCCACGATTGGCTTCGGCGATGGTATGGAGTTCAAGCTCAACTACGAGACCCAGGAGTGGGAGCTGGTCAGCACGATGTGGCGCCAGCGCGAGGGCGAGTATTTCGGTATCTGGCCCCTTTACAAGTTGCACTGGTACTGTGATGGTGGGCAGTTCATCACCAGTGACGCCAGCGGTCAGACCCACGACTACTGGATTGACTACTCCACCGGCGGCCACACCATCCTGATGCGCGAAGGCGACCACTGGACACCAGTATGTGCTATTGGGCGGCCGAGAAAGGGCCTTTTTGATACCAGTGGTCTGGGTGTGGAGGCCCGCGGGCCCTTTGTGGGACACGAAGGACAGACCTACTACTGGTTTGATGAGAACCGGGACGGCAAGCCACAAGAAGAAGAACTGCAGTTCCACAAGGTAAACTGGAATGGTGACAACGGCTGGTGGTGGGACCAGGAGGTCCTCCCCGACCTCAACCTATACGTGGGTAGTGCCAATGGCCTGTACCGGCTCAAACCAGTAGCATGGACTGACTATGGCGCGCCGCGCTACGATCCGAGGCAGGCCGAACCAGCTACCGGACCCCGTGGTATTGGTGGTCGCGCGACCGTATACGAAGGCGGCTTTATCGCTCGTTGGGGCGATATCTTCGGTATGGCCAGGGATGGTGAGGTGGTGTGGAGGTACCCCCACAAGTACACTGGCTGGGAGGCGGGTAAGCTGGAGCCGGGTGATCTGCACAAGATCCTGCGGGTCTGTGGGGTCGTGGATATGGGCGGCGAGATTGGCAAGGTCTTCTCGCTGCGCGCCTACAGTCACGAGGACTTCCTGACCACCGATGGCCTGTACATCGGCCAGGTCTTCAAGCACGTCTGGACGGGGCCGGCTCCGATGCCTGATGAGACGCCGCCCCCGGGCACCTCCATAAACAACACCAGCATGACCGTCGAGCCCTTCAGTGGTTGGCTGGGCCGCGGTGCGGATGGCAAGGTGCGGCTGATGACCGGCGACCACGACTGGCGCGTCTGCGAGGTGCTGGGGCTGGATACCATCAAGCGCTTCGGGCCGTATGAGCTTACCGTCACCGAAAAAGATCTGGCCGCGGCACAGCAGCTTCTGGATGACCAGGCGGCCCAGGTCGAAGCCGAGGCTGCCGCGGCGACGCTGACGATCAGGCCCATGACGCCGACCGTGGATGGCCAACTCGGCGAATGGCCGGAGGACGCGGCTGCGGCCATAGAATCCTCTGGGCAGGCCGTGGCCAACGCCTGGGTCAGCTACGATGACACTAACCTGTACCTGGCCTACGAAGTTGCTGACGACTCGCCGATGATAAACACCGGCAAGTCGGCTCCGTGGCTGTTCAAGACCGGCGACGCCGTTGACTTCCAACTCGCCACTAATACGGAGGCCGACGCCAAACGTAAGGAGCCAGCGGCAGGGGACATGCGCCTGCTCATTTCGGTGATGAATGATGCGCCGATAGCCGTGCTGTACCGACCGGTGGCGGCCGAAGGCGAGACGAAGAACGAGGTCGAGTTCACCACCTTCTGGACGCTCAAGCTGGACGACGTGCACGTAGTCGAGAGCGCCAATATCCGGATCCTTCGCCAGGGAAACTCCTATGCAGGGGAGGCGGCGATCCCGCTGGCTGAGCTGCGCTGGGAACCGAAATCGGGGCAGGAGCTGAAGGGTGATGTCGGCGTCATCTTCTCCGACGCGGCGGGGACGGTCAATCTCCAGCGTGTCTACTGGGCAAATAGGGAGACCGGCGTCACCGCCGACGCGCCCACCGAAGCCAAGCTGCGCCCCGATCTGTGGGGTCCGGTCAACGCCGAGTAGCGCCGGCGTTCTGTTGCGATGTCCGGAGAAGGGTGGCAATATGAAGCTCAAGGACCTTGGCTGGGTATGGGAGGGCCAGGGGCTGGCTCCGCGACTTCATCGCGGCGAACTCGTAAGGCGGGTTCGCATGATAAGACGGTCCGCCATCTGAAGCCAGATAGCGGACCAGGGTGCATTTCGTACTCAGTCTTTGCGGCTGTGCCGCCGCCCTACTCGGCGCTCACCTCGACCGGAACGACTATCTCCAGCGGGCGGGCGACGTCGGTGGAGCGGATCTGGTCAGTCGCGGCCAGGATCTGGCAGGTCGCGCGTCCCTCCTCGAAGCGAGTCACCTGGACCCTGGCAATCATCCTGTCGCGCCGGTATATGCCGTACTCCGCGCCGGGCGCAGGCCGCATGCCCGCGGGGAAGGCCAGGACGATAGTCTCTTGCTCGACGGGAATGGCCGCGTCATATCCGGGGACATTCTCGCGCATGGTATCGAGGCGCCGGACCAGTTCGACGGCTGCACTGTCCGCCGCCGCGCCCACCAGCGAATCCTGCACATTACTGATGTTGAAGCCGCCGCCGATATACGAGATTTTGGGGAAGACCACGGCCAGTCGCTTCAGCTTCGACCGGCTGGCGGTCAGCTCACCGAGCGGGTGGATGACTCCGGTGCCCGCGTCAATAATCTGGCCATTGAGGTGGAACTTGACCTTGGTCAGCCCGCCGATGGAAAAGATGCCGATATTGACCGCCGCGTCGTAATCATTGATGTCCACCCGGGCGTTCAGCTTCATAATGGCGCTGGCCCCGTAGAGCTGGTTCTGCGGGGGCAAGGTCGTCGGATTTGCCCCGGGCAGATTCTGCTCCTGCCGAATCGCCTTCAAGGCCTCGCCGCGCGCCAGCACGGTCCAGCCGTGCTCGGCCAGCTTGGCCTCGAGGAAGGCCGGCAGCCACTTGCGCAGTTCGTGGGCGTAGCGTCCCCCCATCTGCAGGTCCATTACCACGATGCGCTGCGCGGGGATAGCACTGCTTGCGGTCGCGCTAGCGTCCGTCGCCGACGCGTCCGGCGCTGCGGGCGGGACCTCCTGCGATAGCGCGGGTAAAGTGAATACCAAAATCACGCATGTTACACCAGCCAGCACTAACCGGTTCACATGACCATCTCCTTGGTTTTCATCCGGCTGCCCTTGTCTGCTATTATAGACGCCTGAGCGCCGGTTTAGTTCCGGGGTTTGTCGCACGTGAAATATCGCGTCTGCTGGCCGCCCGTACAGAGGCAAGTTGGCGCCATCTTCAGAAGGTCAACACCACAATGGCGGGGAATGTGCCTGAGCGCAGAGCACTACTCGTATTCATGATGCGTTCTCAGGTCAACAGAGGGTAGGCAGCCATGGTCATCATAATGAAACCGGGGACGGAAGAGGCAGTTGTTAGCGAGGTCATCAGCAAAGTCGAAGAGCTGGGCTTCAAGCCGCATCCCATCTACGGTGTTATCAACACCGTCGTCGCGGTGATCGGCGACCGCACCCAGGAAGCGATGGATGCCCTCCAGAGCATGCCCGGGGTGGATCGGGTCGTGCCCATTTTGCGGCCGTACAAGCTGGCCGGGCGGGAGGTGCAGCCGGAGAGCACGGTTGTAAGGGTCGGGGAGAAGGTGGAGATCGGCGGGCCGGCGGTAGTGATCATCGCCGGTCCCTGTGCCGTGGAGAGCCGCGAGCAGTACCTGGCGACTGGCCGATACGTCAAGGCAGCCGGCGCGCATATCCTGCGGGGCAGCCTTTACAAGCCGCGTACCTCCCCCCACGATTTTCAGGGCTTGCACGAAGCAGGCATTGAGCTGCTCCAGGCAGCACGGGAGGAACTGGGTATGCCGATCATCACCGAGGTACTTGACCCCCGGCACATCGAGTTGCTCGAGCCGGTGACCGACGTCTTCCAGATCGGCGCGCGTAATATGCAGAACTTTGCGCTGCTGGTGGAAGTGGGCCGGACTAACAAGCCGGTCCTGGTCAAGCGCGGGATGAGCGCCACGGTTGACGATCTGCTCAAAGCCGCGGAGTATGTCCTGGTGGGGGGTAACAACAACGTCGTTCTGTGTGAGCGGGGGATTC
>CAYNMY010000236.1:0-4516 GCA_964398275.1 uncultured Armatimonadia bacterium
AAAAGGGGATGGTGACCCTAGGGTCACCTTTTGTGGCGAAAGTGTGAACGCGGGCAAGGGCGCAAAGGACGGAATGCCAACCTCACCCCCAGCCCCTCTCCTTGCAAAAGAGGGGAGAAGGGCAAAGGGATGATTCGGGGTAGCCCGCTCAACATTCAGTGCCGCGCGCGGGCACGGACGCCCAGGTTAACACAATAATAGGGGAGAGGAGAACAGCGGGACTAGAAGCTCGTGGAGCCCTCCTCGACCATGGTCACTACTTGTCCGCCGAAGGCGCTCCAGGCCAGGAAGCCGGCGACAACCATCAGCAGCAGTAGCAGCGCGTACTCTATTGTCGTCAGGCCCTGCTGGCCGCCCAGTAATAGTCGCAGCGTGTCGCGGATCATGCACCGGCCGCCAGAGTGGCGGTCTGGTACGTATCCGGTGGACAGCAAGTGGCGTGCCAGTTGCGGCGGGGAACGGCAGCCGCACCCCCGGCCCCTCTCCCGCCGGGAGAGGGTAGAACGGCAAGACGACGGTCTTGCCCCCGAGCCCTTCTCCCTGCGGGAGAGGGGAGAACGGCGTTCGGGCCGGCCTCGCAGCCCTCGCTAAACTCGGGCCGCTCGACAGGCCCCTCCAGTAACAGAGACGGGCTCAGGCTGCGTTCTCGGAGGGCAGGCCCAGCGCGGTGAGAATAATCTGGAGGGTGTCAAGCTGAGGGATCATCAGCAGTTGTAGCCCGAGTTCATCGCCCTCGGCGGCGATTACCAGGTGGATCAGTAAGCCCATTTCCTCAAATTGGCCAAGGTAGCCCGCAATGGTCTCGAGGATCGCGCCGCACATCCCCACCGCGATTCCCGGTGGCCGGGGCAGCAGCGAAAGACCAGTCAACTGGCTCAGAGCATTGAGATAGCTTGAAGCAATAATGTTGCCGACCTCGGCAATGGCGGACTTGGCCAGCTCCGAGGCGAGAAAAATGTCTTCGGGAACCGGTGTGTCCAGTAGCTCCAGCAAGCGAGTCGCCTGCTCAGCAGAAAAGAGCAACAGCAAGCAGCCATGCACATCACCGTGAAAAGCAATATATGCAGAGGCCAGAGCCTTCTCCGGGTCGGAGGAGGCAACCAGCGGCAGCTCGTCAAAAGGCAGCAGGCGCGTTTGCGGTACCTGCAGACGCAAAACCTGGTTGGTCATCTGCGCGAGTGCCGTAGTAGCATTACCCGCACCAATGTTGCCTACCTCACTGAGTGCGTCTATTTGCAGTTCGGTCAGTTGTATCAAAGACATGACTGGCTCCTTTAACGGCAGCACAACGGCAGAACAACAACGAACGGCGGGCCTCACCCTCGGCCCCTCTCCCTGCGGGAGAGGGGAGAACGGCAGGCGGCGGGCTAAGCGGCCAGCGCCTCGGATAGCTCCTGGTTTTCTTGAAGTAAACGGGTCATGCTCACGGGGTCCACAATCAAAGCCAGGCGGCCATCCCCCAGTACCGCCGCGCCACTGACCACGACTACGTCACGCAGCAGCTCACCGAGGGATTCAATGACCAACTCGGTGCTGGTGATTACATCCTCCACGACCAGGCCAACGGTGTGGTGCTGTGCATCAGTGACGACAACCACAATGATGTGAGCGGCCGGGGAGCCGGCAAACTTCTGTACGCCGGTGTGGGGGTTGAAGGTGATCAGAGGGATTACCTGCTCCTGGACAACTATAACGGGATAGCCCTTGATCATTTCAAGCTCGTCCTGGCGGCAGCGCAGGACGCGGAGCACCGAGTTGAGCGGCAAGGCAAAGATGGTTTGGTCAACCAGGACCAGCAGGGCCTGGATAATGGCGCGGGTCAGGGGAACGCGCAAGGAAACCGTAGTGCCCTCTCCCACCACACTCTCGATGTCCGTCTGCCCGCCAATCTTCTCCAGGTTGGTGCGCACCACGTCCATGCCCACGCCGCGGCCCGATACTGCAGTGACCCGCTCAGCAGTGCTGAAGCCGGCGGCGAACATCAGATCAAGCGCCTGCTGCTCAGAAAGCTCCTGGGCCTGCTCGGGAGTAAGCAATCCCTTGTCTATCGCCGCCTGGCGAAGCTTGGCCGGATCAATACCAGCCCCATCATCAGCAACCTGGATAATTACGTAACCCTCCTGCTGGGTCGCGCTGAGGCGAACCAACCCCTCCTCGGGCTTGCCGCGCTCCCGGCGGACCTCGGGCGGCTCGATACCATGACCCACGCAGTTGCGGATAATGTGTTTCAGGGGGTCTACGATGTCCTCAATGACCGAGCGGTCCAGCTCGGTATCAGCCCCCTCAATAACCAGCCGCACCTGCTTGTTCTCCTCCCGGGCAGCATCACGCAGGATTCGGGGAAAACGCATGAAAACCTGCTCGATAGGGACCATGCGCATCTGCATAACCTCGCCCTGAAGCTCGGTGAGGACGCGGCCAATGTCTCCGGTAATATCCTCGAAGGTGCGCAGTGAGTCGGCGAGGTCCTCGGAGCGATGCTCGCGAAGCTGCTGGCCCAGCGTCGTCATGCGGGTGCGGTTGATGATCAACTCGCCGACCAGATTCACCATGGCGTCAATCGTCTCGACGCCAACGCGGATGGTCCGCTGTCCGGCTCGCCTGGCCAGTTCCACGGGCGGCTTGCCGCGGGCCTCGGGGCCCAAGTCAAGCACGCGCCGGCCCTCAGCGTCTTTGGCGCGTCCAGCAGTGGGAGCGGAGATGACTATTACCTGGTCAACCTCAGGGACCTGTTCGGCCAGCTCTACTAGCTCGTCAGCAGAGCGGGGCGAGTCAATGGCGACGAGGAAATGGGCGAGCTGCGGTGTCTGCTGCTCCAGGACCTCGCGGCTGGGTTGGGAAGAGATAACCTGGCCCGCACTCTCCAATTGCCGCAAAGCCAGAAGAGCCCGGACCGCAGGCATCCGGCAGGTACCAGCAAAGCTGATACGCAGGTGGATAGTGTCGGGCCCTTCGACAGGCTCAGGACCTTCCGGCCCTTCGGCAGGCTCACCTCGGCCAGGCTCGGTGCAGGCAGGACCTGCGGCCGCTTCGGCAGGCTCAGGGCCTGCGGCGGGCTCGGCACCTTCAGCGGTCTGGCGCAAAGCCGCAACCAGCTCGGGATAGTCCGGCGCCGGCTCGTCGGCCAGCGCGCTGTTGAGGTGCACCTGCAGGGCGTCTACACCCTCTAGCAGCAGGTCAATAAGCTCGGGAGTCACCGTCAGCTCGCCGTTGCGAATACGGTCGAAGACATCCTCCATAGTATGGCTGATCCGGGACATCTCGTGGAGGCCCTGGCTGGCCGCTGAAGCCTTGAGGGTGTGGGCAGAACGGAAGATCTGAGTGATGAGGTCCGAGGAGTCCGGCTGCTGCTCCAGCGCAGTTACCGCTTGATCAAGCGCGTCAATCAGTTCGGTGGCTTCCTGGACAAAGATGTCGAAGAACTCGCTGGCGTCGAAATCAGCAACCATAGTCAACACCGTGTAACGAGAGGTATGACGGCGGGCGTAAGAGCAGGTTCAACGACACCACTAAAGGCAACGGCTTCGGGAATCCGTATAAGTGTCATGCCCGGCAAATGAAATGGGACCCCGCGTGAGCGCAGGGCAACGTCCCTACAGCAATAATCGGGCCAAGGCGGATTGTCGAGAAACTGTGCTGGGAAGGGGCAACTTAAACCTTGGCACAGCAGCAGCCGATAAGCAAAGTGATGTGCCGGGGGGCGAGAAAAGCAATGCGTACCATCTCGTCCGATCAAGGAGGCGCCAGGACCTGCAGCGACAGGTGGGAGGCCCGTCGCAGCGGGTACTGAGCAGCACTCTGAAGGGGGGCGTGTTACAGACACGATTGGACTAAACTAGTGAGGGACCGGTGGCCCCCCTTTCAGTAGGCATCGGCGAGTTGCAAGTCAGCAACAATCCGGCGGACGTGATTACCGCGCTAGGCCTGGGATCGTGTGTAGCTATCATCCTGTACGATCGCCCTACCAGTACCTACGGGATGCTCCACGCGATGCTCCCCACGGCCAGCGGGAAGAACGAGAGGGGTAAGCCGGCGCGCAGCGTGGAGGAGGGCCTGCCCGCTCTGGTGAAGGCGATGATTAGAGCGGGGGCAAAAGACCGGGGCCTGGAAGCAGTGCTGGTGGGCGGGGCCGCGATGTTTGAGTTCACTGGGCCATCGGTGATGGATATCGGAGACCGGAACGTAGAAGTGGCGTGCAAGCTGCTGCAGGAGCGCAGGATTCCTATAGTGGCGAAAGACGTGGGCGGCAGTTCAGGGCGGACCGTGATACTGGAGGTAGAGAGTGGAAACGTCGTGGTGCGCACACAGGGGAGCACTAAGCAGTTGATTTGCCTGCGCGAGAGAGTCGCACGTAAACTGGCTGCCTGAGCATAAGAAATCTTGAAGGGGCCGCAAGGCTCACTTGATGCCCCCCGCTCGCCAAGTTTGCCCTGGGGCGCTGCGCGTAACACCGCTACGGTGTTGCCTGCTTGCCGCTGCTTTCCCATGGCCCCCCCCGGTCGCCAGCGGCCCCTTG
>CAYNMY010000237.1:0-4513 GCA_964398275.1 uncultured Armatimonadia bacterium
CACCCCACCAAATAGCCGTCAGGGGTACGGGGATGTTGTATGTGATGGGCGGAGCACCCGAAACATTCTCAGCCGCCTCCCCTCATGTCCTTCTCGCACCTGCTCAGGTTATCTCTGAAGAGCTTGGTATGCCGATGATCCGCACCGAGCGCTCTCTCCGCTATCGCCAGCGCCTGCTCATACCGCGGCAGCGCCTCCTTGTGCCTCCCTGGCTGCCATATAGCCCCGCCAGGTTCCTCAGTCTTCTGGCTCCGTCCGGCTGTGGTTCGATCGAACGCCCTTTCCCGTGCTCAACAGCACCCTCATCATCAGCGGCACCGTCTCCTCATGCCTCCCCTGCGCGCTATAAACCCACGCAAGGTTGTTCAGGGTTGCAGCCACCTCCGGATGGTCCGGCCCCAGGGCCTTCTCGTATATCCCCAGTGCCCGCTCATATAGCGGCAGCGCCTTCTCATACCTGCCCTGTGCCTTGTACAGCTCCGCCAGGTTGTTCAGGCCCGCGGCCAGGGTTGCATCGTCAGGCCCAAAGACACGTTCCCAGATGGCTACGGCCCTTTTTGCGAATGGCAGTGCCTCGTCATAGACCCTCATATCGCGGAGGAACCAGCCGATAATGTTCGAGAGGCGAGCGACGCCCTCGGTTTCCCCCTCGCTCTTTTCTCTATCAGCAACCGCTGCCGCGTAAGATGAGCCCGGCTCGAAGCGCCCCTCCAGCGATCGCCAGTAGCCCATCCACTCGTACTTACGATCTTGCGCCCAGGCATAGTCAAAGAAGTCCAGGTCGCTAAGCGCCCCAGCGAGTGCCTCCCACATTTCGGCTCTCTCCAATTGATAGGGCCACTCATCCAGCCGCCGGGGCAGCGGCGCCGTCGCGAAGTACGCTGCCAGTTGCCGGTGCCTGCTCTGATGGTCCGGGTAGCGATCTTGCGCGGCCTTCCACAGGTGCCGATGGAAGAAATCAAACAACTCGCCCCGCTGCACCAGATAAGCCGCGAGACTACGGCGCAGCCGCGCCCACAACAGCCGCGGAATCTCCGCCTGAACCTCTTCTTCCAACATTTCCAGCAGCTCCCGCTCCGCCAGGCCATGCCGCGAGCCCGCCAGCAGCGACAGCGCACTGGGCACCGGGAAGTCCCGATGATCGCTCTCCACCCGCGCTAGCACCTGGCCGAACAGACCAGGCACATCCTCGGCCAGGCTCTCAATACGCGCAGTTAGCTCCTCAAAGACTCCGAACAGCCGCAGCTCCTCCAGCGTCACCCGCAGGTACAGGGGATTGTCAGTGGCTTCATGGGCCAGGAGCGCCCGCATCTGCCGCTCGTCCAACTTCTTCCTGTATTGCCCCAACACCGTCCGCACTATCTCTTCCCGGTCCTCGTCGGCGAGTGGGGGGATGATTATCTCCTCGGCTTCCCGACGGCGCAGGACCTCCAGGCAGTCGCCCTCCAGACTGCTGACGACCAGGCGCACATTCTCCGGCAGATGCAGCGGCAGCCAGCCCAGCCCGTGGGCCGCCTCCTGCTCGTCAAGCTGGTTCAGCGCATCAATGCTCAGCACCACCCGCCGCTGCTGGGCCGCCGTCTGCAAAAAGCTCAACAGCGTATCGGACAGCTCCTTGTCATCCTCAGGAACCTCCTGCACCAGGTCAAACTCACGCTTCAATTCCTCGCACGCTTGGCGCAGCAGGCGAAAGTGGTTGGTTGAATCGGGGCTGGCCCCAATGAAGTGGGCGAAGACGAAGTCATTGGGATGGCTCGGCGTATACTCGCCGTACCACGTCGCCAGGAACGCCGACTTCCCGCACCCGGACTCGCCCGTAATCACAATCGGCCGTCGCTCCTCGGCCGCCACATACTCGGTCAGCCGGCGCTTCTCCTCCGCCCGCCCGATGTGGATGCGTGACAGCCTCGCCACCAGCGCCTCGTGCATCTCCCGCTCCACCACCAGCGGGTCTTCCTCGGGCGCCTCCTCGGGATACTCCGCGCAGATGGCTTCCCACAGGTCCTCCAGAACCTGATTGCCAAACTCATCCAGACCAACCACCTGGCCCTGCTCGGCATCCCAACGACACGGATAATCCTCCCTCACCACCGTCCTAGCCGCGCGTATCTCCTCTTTAAGCCCCGCCAGCTTCTCTTCGGCCTTTGGGCTCTCCGCGACGAAGTTCTCTCTCGCCGCCGCCGGTATATCTTCAAGATAGGCGGGATCGCGGAAGTAGAAGTAACTGCGGTTGGCCATCGCCGGGTTGCGCAGCACGCCGTGGATTATCTCCAGGGCAGTGATGGAGTGCTCCCGATACTCCGAGAGCCAGGGGTTATCCAACTCAGCCTCTTCGGGTATCTCGTCGGGCACCCAGCCATAGCGCTGGCCGAGCATGCCGATGAAGAATGGCCGGCACCGGTCAATCTCCTCCAGACATACCTCCAGAACCTTGCCCTGCTCCGCCTCCGCTTCGGTCACGCCCCAGCGCAGGTCCAAATCCACTAGCTGCAGCGAGCGCTCGGCCATGCGCTCGCGCAGCTCAGGGAAGACCACCTTGGCCAGGTGATCCCGCTCCGCGTGCATATCACGGAACGTTGACGAGACGAAAACTCGCACTGTATGCCAGGCAGTCGCCATTCATATCACCTCCGCAAGCGGCGGGGGCGCCGCCGCATAGAGCCAGGTCGTGCTGCGGTCAATGTGGTATAGTTCCACTCCGCATCTGCTTTTCCCTTGCGCACTCATGCCTAACGACTTACCTAAAGACACAAGGTGACAAAGCCACGAACCCTAGCCTAGAGCCGTCAGTACAACCTAGTCCTAAGGAGCAGTATGAGGGTGAGTCAACTGCCATGGGGGCGAAGACTGCAGAAGAATTGAGCTAATCGCGCGATGATTGGCTCGGCTGGCTTCGCCAACTCACTCCTCATGAAGGCGAGTTCCCAATCGTAAAAGTGCTTACTCTCCAGTTCGGGTGGCGGCGGCACTTCCTTAGGGGAAGCCAGTGGCACCGGATCGATGAAACCTATGCCTCGGATTCGCAGGGCGCAACGCCACTCCCTTTCAACCCATTTCGAATCTCTGGCATGTGTGGACCAGAACAGGTAAAAGACATCCGCTGCGCAGATCGCGCGCAGGAGTTCCTCTTCCCAAGGCTGGCCTGAACGGAGAGATGCCTTGTCAAAGAGAACTTCTAGTTCAGGCATCACTTTGTGCATTCCGTGAATGCGAGCTAAGACTTCATTGGTGTCCTTCTCAGAATAAGATACAATTGTATCTGCCAGCCGCCTTGCGCCGCTGCCGCCTGGCCCATCTGCATTAGGTCCACGGCCTGGGTGCTAGGACTAGTCAGGTTCCAAGTAATTGTACCGTCTTCATCCGACAGCACCTATAGGTCGTCGGGGGCTGCCTGGGTTTCACAATCGAGGAATGACTCGAGAAGGCCACGCGCTTGCTGCGGTAGCAACTTGCCAGCGAGACCGATGGCTTCCAACCGCACACTGGGATCGCCTGGCTTCCATTGGAGCCATCGTGGTTCTTTGCAAAACACCTTCACGAGAGACTCAAGTGGTGGCTCAGTTGCCTCTGCCAATCCGCGTATGGCTTCGATGCGAACCGACAGCTCCGAGCTCTGCAGCGTGTTCATTGATGATTGAGTGTCTCCCTCGGGACTAGTCATCATCGCAGCTATCGACCACAAGACCAATACTCCTACCATACAGTGAACCACTGCTGTGGCCCTATTACACAGATCCAATTTCATCACCGTTCGTCTACTTTCTCCTTCTCATAGACTTCATCACTGGATCGTGGATACTCATTACATGGCTACACTACCACAATATAAGTCAGTTGTTGGCTTTGTAGGTATTTACCCTCTGGACAGTAAACAGTCGCAATAACCAATATCAGTCAAGAAGGAATCCCGGCGGCAATGCAGGAACCTGGTATCAGTGGGGTGTCTTCTGGGTCAGGCGAATGGCAAATGGTTAGCACTACCCCGGTGTCATGGGGCTGGGCCGGGCAGTACAAGGCGGGTGTTGCGAGGGAACCAACGTAAAGACTTCTCACGTTTATTACCTTGACAAGTAACATCTGATTCTTTATAATGGCAGTTATAGGCAGCACGGCCGGCTGCCGAAGGCCGGCCTTTAATAATGTTTAGCAGAGTTACCCCCAAGGCGAGAGGCTATCCTTAAGCCCCCGACGCAGGAATGTACAGATTGGTGCCCGATGGCGGGTAAACTAGCGTGATAACCAGAAAGTAGGGAATGCAATGACTGATCCTGAGCAGCGGTCCATTGACCCGGCTGCGCAACAGATGATACAGCGGGCCGCAGATGAACAAGTTGACTTGGCCTGGGACCGATTCGAAGCGATGCGCCGATGTCGCTTTGGTGAGTTAGGCATATGCTGTCGGATCTGTCACATGGGTCCATGCCGGGTCGGTCCAGAGGGTAAGGGTCCGCAGCAGGGCATTTGTGGGGCAAGTGCCGATGCGGTCGCAGCGCGCAACCTGGTGCGGGGGATC
>CAYNMY010000238.1:0-4503 GCA_964398275.1 uncultured Armatimonadia bacterium
TCAGCCCCAGCGCCCGTCCCGGACTATTGACCACAGTGCGGGATATCTACCTGCACTTTGAGGACAACCGGGAAGAAGTCCTGCGTTACCTGGCCAGACACCTGTCGCTGGGAAAGAAAAGCCCGAAACCATGACCACAGAAGTGCACGACAGCGCCAGAATCCAGCAGCGTAAAGTCCTCGCCAAGGTGCTCAGGCTCATAATCCAGCGGCGGATGACCGCGCCGGCACTGTTCGTCCTGGAAAGCGCCAAGCCCCTCACCTTCATAGCAGCCCAATCGCTCATCGTCTTTGAGCCGATCATCCGGACCATATTGCCCCTCCCGGATTACGAGATCTTCACCCAGGCCATCGAGGACCGCGAGAATATCGAGTGGATGATCCGGCAGCTCGAAGTAGCTGAAGAGAAAGGATTGCCGAAGCGGCGCAGCACTACCCAGCAACACAACGATGAAGCTTGAAGAGATAAACGTCATCCTGGCCACCGATTGTGGCTCGACTACCACCAAGGCGATTCTGATCGCGCGGGAGGGCGATGAGTATCGCCTGCAGGTGCGCGGGGAAGCCCCCACGACTGTCGAAGCGCCCTACGAAGATGTCACCGTCGGAGTGCGTAACGCCATCACCGAAGTGGAAGAGCTTTCGGGGCGGCGGCTGCTGGATGACAACAGCCGCCTCATCCAGCCGGCGACGCAAACCGAGGGGACAGACGTATACGTGTCCACCAGCTCCGCGGGCGGCGGCCTGCAGGTGGCAGTCGTCGGGCTGGTGCGGCGCATGACCGCAGAAAGTGCCCAGCGGGCCGCGCTGGGGGCGGGGGCAATAGTCATGGACGTGCTGGCTCTCGACGACGGCCGGCTGCCTCACCAGCGCATCTCACGGCTGCGCCAACTGCGGCCTGACATGATCCTGATCTCCGGCGGCGTAGACGGCGGCGAAGAGCGGCGGGTGGTGGCGATGGCCGAGCTGGTCGCCGCAGCCAAGCCCCGGACCCGCCTGGGTGCCCGCTTCAAGCTGCCCGCGATCTACGCGGGGAACGTGGAGGCCCGCCCGCGCATCGCCGAAGCCCTGGATGAGGCCTCCGCCCTTACTATGGTTGATAACCTCCGGCCAACCCTGGAGCAGGAGAATCTCGGCCCAGCCCGCGCCGAGATACAAGAAGAGTTCCTGCGGCACGTGATGTCCCAGGCACCGGGTTATACCGAACTGATGGACTGGGTGGACGCCGATATTATGCCGACTCCGGCAGCAGTGGGCGACATCATCCAGCAAATTGCCCGCGACCAGGAGATTAACATCATCGGGGTAGATATCGGCGGGGCGACTACCGACGTCTTCAGCGTCTTCGACGGCACCTTCAACCGGACAGTAAGCGCGAACCTGGGGATGAGCTACTCAGTGGCCAATGTCGTCGCGGAAAGCGGCCTCGATAACGTGCTGCGGTGGCTTGAGCGCGACATTGACGCCAGCGACCTGGACAACCGCGTCCGTAACAAGATGATTCGGCCCACGACCGTGCCCCAGTGGCTGGAGGGGCTGAAGCTGGAGCAGGCGATCGCTCGCGAGGCGCTGCGGCTAGCCTTTGTGCAACATAAGCTGCTCGCTACCGGCCTTAAGGGCGTCCAGCAGGAGCGGGATATTGCTCAGGCCTTCGCGCAGACCCGCGCGGGCGAGGAGACCCTCGTGGACATGATGCGCCTGGACATGCTGGTCGGCTCGGGCGGGACGCTCAGCCACGCCCCGCGCCGGGTGCAGGCGGCGATGATGCTGATTGACGCCTTCCAGCCGGAGGGCATAACCCGCTTGGCGGTGGACAGCATTTTTATGATGCCCCAGCTCGGCGTGCTGGCTCAGGTGCACCCCGAGGCGGCGCGGCAGGTCTTTCTGCGCGACTGCCTGGTGCGCCTGGGGACCTGTATCGCCCCCGCCGGCCAGGGACAACCCGGCAAACCGTGCGTGGCGGTCACCTTCACCGACACCGACGAGCGCACCGAGGTGCCTGCCGGGCAACTGTTGCGAATTGAGCTAGCGGAGGAAACGGTCCGCGAGGTGACCGTTGATCCCGTGCGCCGGTATGACGTGGGCGCCGGGCGGGGCAGAGCAATCAGAGCCCAGATCGAAGGCGGAGTCGTCGGACTGATAATTGACACGCGGGGCCGGCCGCTGCAACTGCCCCAAGACCCCGCGGCGCGTCGTGAAGCAGCAGGCGCATGGGCGAAGGCCGTAGACCTATACCCGGATTGACGAGTCAAAAGGGCAATGCCACAGGCATATACGCCGGGACTAACTGTGACCGAAGCAATCACGATCCGCAAGGAGCGGCGCCTGCCGCTGCCCGGGCAGGTGTTGGTGGCCGTGGGTGAGACGGTATCCGCCGAGGACGTGGTCGCTGCCACAGAACTGCCCGGCAGCGTGCACACCGTCAACGTCGCGCACGACCTGAACGTGAACGGGGACGAAGTGCCCCGGCTTATGCTGAAGGCCGAAGGTGACCCGGTCGCAGCACAGGAGCCGATTGCTGAGTACAAGGCACTGTGGGGGATTTTCCACGCCGTCTCGCGCAGCCCAGCCACCGGAACGATCGAGAATATCAGCGCGGCCACCGGACAGGTGCTGGTGCGCGGGCCAGCGTTACCTGTCGACTTGAGGGCGTACATAGATGGCACGATAGTGCAGATTCTCGGCGAGGAGGGCGTCGTCGTGGAGTGTCGCGGGGCGCTGCTGCAGGGCATCATCGGCATCGGCGGCGAAGCCCACGGCAAACTGGCGGTCATGGTGGAAAGTCCTGACCAGCGGCTCACCGCCGAGCGCATCGCCGAAGACTGTACGGGGAAGGTGCTGGTGGGCGGCTCGCTGGTAGCCCTGGAGGCGCTGGAGCGGGCGCGCGAGGCCGGAGCAGTAGGCGTGATCGTCGGGGGCATTGATGCAGCGGTCCTCGACGAACTGCTCGGTGAGCGCCTGGGGGTAGCTATCACCGGGCAGGAAGAGGTCGGCCTCACCCTGATCATCACCGAAGGCTTCGGCGAACTGCCCATGGCCCAGCGCTCCTTTGAGCTGCTGAAAGCACACGAAGGGCAGCATGCTTCGCTCAATGGCGCGACCCAGATCCGGGCCGGGGTCATCCGCCCGGAAGTGATTGTGCCCAATCGCGACGTGCAAGATGCGCCGGAGCCGGCCATCGCCGAGTTGAAAGTCGGCAGCCCGGTTCGGCTGATCCGTGATCCCTATTTCGGGCTGCTGGGCACCGTAACAGCGCTGCCCCAGGAGCCTCAGCGCATCGCTACCGAGTCGCTGGTACGCGTCGCGCGGGTGCAGACAGAAGACGGCCGCGAGCTGACCGTCCCTCGCGCGAATATCGAGTTGATTCAGGAATGAAGGGCAAGCGGCTAATGCTATCGTTTGGGTGCAGTGGGCGGATGTGCTGGCGCACATTCGCCCCTACAAACGGCAACGCCCATCTCGAACTGTCAAGAGCAATCTCGGGCTTGAGTCTTGGATTGCTGACTCTGTGCCTGCTATCGAGTGGCGTGCCGGCGCAGCAGCTCATGCCCGAGGGCTTCCCGGCGCCGATAGGGGCAAGAGTTCAGGACGACGAGGCAGATAAATCGGGCACACGGCTGCAGGTCGAGTGGGCGATGCCAGAAGGCGCCGAGCAGGTGGCAGGGCTTGTCCTCGAAGGATATCGCATATACGCAGCAGAGGCGGGCGAAGCGTTGGTGCCGGTTGAGGCCGTCGAAGGCGCCGATAGAACCGAGGGAGCCGTGCGGGACCTGTGGCCCGGCAGGCAGTACCAGATCCAGGTGAGTGCGGTCTACCTGCCGGCGGGGGAGAAGTGGGCGACCGACCTCAAAGACCCGACGAAGGTCGTCACCCCTGGGGCCGTGGAGGCACTTTCTGTGCCGGTTGGTCCTTATCAGCCGACAGCCACCTGGTACGATTGGGCCAAGAGCAATGTGCTGGCTGTTGCCCTCCTCTATTCGATGATCGTTCTTCTGTGTTTTTACTTCGCTCGGCGCCGCGACATGTACATTCGGCCCATTCCTGGTCTGGAGGCAGTCAATGATGCTATAGGCCGGGCCACCGAGATGGGCCGGCCGATGCTGTTCGTATCGGGCCTGAGCGGGATAAGCGACATCGCGACCATAGCTGCTATGCTCATTCTGGGTCACATAGCACGGCGCGCCGCGGCGTACGAAACGCCGATTATTGTGCCATGCAATGACCCATTGGTTATGACAGCAGAGCGCGAGATAGTGCATCAGGCCTATATCGAGGCGGGCAAACCAGACGCCTACGAACCGCAGAACATCTACTACATCACTGACAGCCAGTTTGGCTACACGTCGGCCGTGGATGGGATAATGGTACGGGAGAAGCCGGCGGCGAACTTCTTCATGGGCTACTTCTACGCCGAGGCGCTGATTCTGGCGGAGACTGGTAATATGACCGGAGCCATCCAGATTGCCGGCACCGACGCCGACACTCAGCTTCCCTTCTTCATCAC
>CAYNMY010000239.1:0-4500 GCA_964398275.1 uncultured Armatimonadia bacterium
CTTCCCCCAGGCGCCTATACACGAGACGCTTCAACGCAACGAGCGGGCGCTCAAGACCGGCAAGCTGGTCATCCCCATACTCCAGGCCTTCGTCTATGGCTCGGGAAGCCGCTTCCCCAACCCGAGCGAGATTCGCTTTACGCTGTATGGCTCGCTCACTCAGGGCGTGCGGGGCATCGGCTTCTACTCGTACAAGCAGGCCGACCGCCGGGATCCGGCCTGGATGCCGCAGGTCTTCGGCCCCGTGCTGGCGCAGGCCAGCGAGTTCATTGATATCGTCCGCCCCGCCCACCAGCCGATTAAGCTGATGGAGGCGCGCAAACAGAGCGCTTACGCAGCGTTGTGGCCGCGGGAGAGCGGCACCTACCTGGTGCTGTGCCACGCCCGCGCCAGCGAGAAGGACCTGGAAATATCCCTGGAGGGCCATTTGGATAACGCTCGCCTGGAGCCGTGGGGTGGGATGGGTGAGGCGGCCGAGGTCAAAGATGGCACGCTTGAGCTCACGGTCGGGCCGTGGGCGACGCTGGTATGGCGCGTCCTACCTTAACCACATTCGCAATTCTATCAGAAAAGGTGACTCTAGGGTCACCATCGCAAATCGCAGAGGAGTAGAGGCGATGGCAAGGCTTAAGCCTGGAGCATACCGAAACACGCGGGCAGCCGTTGTGATGTGTGCTGCGCTTATAGCCGCACCAGCGCTTGCTGCCGGCGCGCAGATGCCGCTCCCCGCCGAGTTTCAGGACGTAGCGCTGCTCGGTGAAATCGTGACCGACGACGACGTGGAGGCGTTTGGCTTCACCAGCGCCCAGGGCGCCTTCATCGCCTGCTCGGCCAAGCTCGGTAGTTCCTGGGTGCTGTTTACGCCACCGCTGCTACCTGACACGGGCTTTAGCGTTATGACCCTCGACGGCCGGCATACCGAGTACACCCGCCGCCAGGCGATAAGGCTATCCTCGGAGATGTGCTTCCTGGTGGGACTTCCTGAAGAGCAGGTACGCTGGGCCTGCCAGTCGGCCAGTTTGCCCCAGCGCATCCAGGTGATCGGCAGCCGCATAACGCTGCCGATAGCCCTGTACAATCCCACCAACGAGGCCCTCACCGCCACGCTGGACATTCCCTTTGTACACACGCTGGGCTGGGGCCGGCGGTACGACGCCGTGTCGGTGCAAATTGTGCTTCCTCCGGGCAACTCGGTTTGGCCTGTGGATATCTCGATACCTCCGCCGAACTGGCCCACCGTCCACCAGGGCCGCCTGCGGCTGAAGGTTGCGGCGAACTTGCTGGCAGCGCTGGAGGTGCCCGTGGCGCTGGAGGTGATCGGTCCGGTGGCGCTGACCGCTGACTACATCCGGCCACGCGGCGGTGACGAGCCCGGCGAGCTGAAGCTGACCTGCCGCCCACTCAACGATCAAGGCCGAGGCGCGACCGTCTTCCTCAGCGGCCCCAACTTCGCCCTGGAGCCGCTGGGCGTTGAATTACCCGGCACAATGGCGCCTACAGAGTTCACCATCACCTTCACCCGCGCCGGTTACAAAGATTACGCGCTGCCGACAAACCTGACCGCAACGGTGGTAACCCGCGACGGCTACAGCTTCCGCGAGCGGCTTACGCCGCGCTACTACGGCAAGAATGCGGAGGAGGGCCGCGACGGGCTGGTCAAGGATGTCAAAAATGCGCCGCGCTACGGTCCGAACTGGGTCGGGGACGGATCGAGCGGACAGCCGGCGACCGGTGCAGATGGCGTAGCAGCGACGCTGCAGGTGGCCTGGAACGACTGGGGGCTGGCTATTCTCTGCTCAGCCACCGACGAGACCTATGTGCCGATGCAGGACAGCATCTGGCTGGCGATATCGGTTATGACCGAGTCGGGGCCCCGGACAATCAATGGCAGTGTAACGCTGCGCGAGACCGGCCAGGGCGTCGAGGCCGTCTACTCCGATTCGGAGTTGCCCTTTGCCACGGAAATCGAACGCTCCCCGCAGAAGCTATCCTATTTGGTCGTAATGGACTGGAACAGCATGGCGGCCGCGTGCCCGCGGATGGGAGAGAGCCTGGGCGTAGCGGCGATCATAACCGATTCAAACGGGGAACAGCAGAAGCGGGCCTATTTTGCCCACCCTCCCCACCAACTCCAGCCCACCCCCGAGCAATTCCTGCGCTTCTACCGGGCAAATTAGGGATAGTGGATAGTGCATAGTCGTTAGTGCATAGTGGTTAGTGGCCAGTGGTCAGTGGTCAGTGGTCAGTGGACGGCACACACGCCGCCACACCGTACGGACGGGCACCGGCAGCAGCAGGCCCAACTGGCGGCTCTCGGCCAACCACGCCATGGCACGGGCCCGCCGGGCTGCCATACTAGCCCACTCCTCAATGGACCGCTGAACGCAGGCGAAGCCAGCCCACAAACGGGCTGGCTCTTCTCGTGCCCCTTGGCCGTGGCCCCTCAACGGCGTTTGCTCGCCTGTAAGCACAATAGCACTGTGCTACCCCGATTAGTGCCCCTACTTAGATAGCTCTACACGCCCACCACGTATTGCTGATATTGCCGCCAGAAAGTTTTTCAATACTTTTTCCGATTTCTTGCCTCAGGGGGTTGACACGAACCCAGGTTTTGTGTATAATAGTATTGATAGTATCGAAGGCAGTATTGGATGAAAGCATTGACATGGCTTGCACGAGTCAATACAGATAGGAGATGAGGTGCAGTGAGACTCAAAGTGCCTGACTGGTTGAATATCGATGCCGAGAAGTTCAGGAAGCATTATAAGCACCTGCAGCAGCAGGTGGAGGAGATGGAGGAATTCGCTCGGCGATATCAGATCTCATTGCCGCCGACGCTCGGCGAGGGGGGCACGCCACCACTCACTGAACGCTTCAAGGATATGACCATACGCAATGCCGCCGCAAAAGCCTTGGAGGAGGTGGGAGGGCCCCTTCACTTGTCCGACTTGCTTGAGGTACTACTGGAGGGAGGAGCGGAGATAGGCGGCGACAACCCGGCCAATACCCTGCGTGGGACGATCTATGGGGACAAGCGGTTCGAGAAGGCGGGCCGGAATGTGTGGCAGCTCGCCGCAACGACCGACCCTTCGCACGGAGGGGACGACGAGGAGGACAAAGGAGGACTTGAGCCGAGGGGGCAGCTGTAGCGTATTACAGCCACTCCCGCCCGGATCAGGGGCAGGAGTGGCTCGAACACCTGATGGGGTGGGATGCCAGAGTGGTTTATTGGACCCGACTTAAAATCGGGCGAAGGTGCTGATACACCTTCCGAGGGTTCGAATCCCTCTCCCACCGCCATCGTACAATTAGCCCGAGATACCTGCGCTAAGAGGTACCCCGCAGGCCAGCCTTGACAAAAGCCGACCAGTGACTTGATTATACCCAAAAAGTGGACTTTAGTCAAGTAAACCGGAATGAATGTTCCAATGACGCGACTAAAGCCGACTTGTATCAATGGTCGAAGAAAGCGCAAGGACGCTGAGCCACGCCACGTTCTGCTGAGCCAGATTCTCCAGTTTGAAGCGGTTCACCGGGGTAAAGTTCCACGCTGTACCTGCTTTGTCCTTGTGTAGCCGATTATGCGCCACCGGGAATCTCGGGGGCGCAAGCGCGGAGAGAGCGCGACGAGCGAACAACTCTCGAGTAAGGCTGGGCGTGAGTTCCAGCTTGACAGTTCGCTATGTGGCAGTATAATGTTGCCGGACTACGGTCTGACAGTATCCACCTTAGTAGCATACACTGGGAGATCACAAATGAATGGTAAACGTATCGTAGCCGCACTTATGGGCAATGGCCATATTGGTCTTATCGAGGAGGACATGCCCCCGCTGCAGCCGGGGGCCGTTCTCGTCGAGGTGCACAGTTCACTGATCAGTCCCGGGACCGCACTCGGGGGCTGGCGAGGCCTGCAACAGCAACTGGAGAATCCGATTCCCGACGCTGAGCCGCGGCCGTTTGGGTACGCCAATGCGGGGATCGTCCGGGAGGTCGGCGAGGGTGTAGAGGAGCTGAGCGAGGGTGACCGGGTGGCCTGCATCGGCGGCGGCTACGCTCAGCACGCCGACTACGCCGTCGTGCCACATAACCTCTGTATTCTCCTGCCGGATGAGGCGAGCTTCGCGCACGGAGCCTACGGCCATCTCGCTGCGACGGCGCTGCACGCTCTACGGCGGGGCGAGCCCGAGTTCGGCGAGTCTGTGGCGGTGGTGGGCCTGGGCCTGGTCGGTCAGTTGTGCGCCATGCTCCACCAACTGGCTGGCAGCTTTGTGATCGGCTGGGATATGATCCCCCTCCGAAATGAGATCGCCCACAAATGGGGCATTGATGCCACCGCCCTGGTTGGCATGGACGATGAAATAGAGTTGACCAGCGCCTTCACGGATGGCTACGGGCTGGACGGGGCAGTGTTTGCCTTTGGTGGTAACGGCGATAAGGCAATGGAGGCGGTCACCAAATGCCTCCAGCCCTCGCCGGATGGTCATGCCATGGGCACAATTG
>CAYNMY010000240.1:0-4493 GCA_964398275.1 uncultured Armatimonadia bacterium
GACGCCTTGCAGGGCCGCAACGCGGGGCCGGTCGGCCCGACCTGCGAGATCGCCTTCTTTCAGCTAGAACGGTTCTTCGAGGACCCCAACCCGCCCCGGTTCGAGGCGATAGCGGCAGCTCAGGGCAAGAAGCGGGCCGACCTGTTGCGGCGGCTCTGCACCGACATGGCCGAGGGAATCGAGCGACTCGAGCACGGGCTGATCTGCGCATGGAACCGCGACCTGCGCATGGAGAGCGCTGAGATGCTCGCGCAGGTGGCCGACGGTCGCTATGCGACATCCGTGAATATTGACAGTACGCTCGGCCTGCCCCGAACCGGAGAGTTGGCCGAGTTCTGCTTCCGGATCGCCGACGAGCCAGACGCCGTGCTCGCCGAGCAAGAGGCAGCGCTGGAGGAGGCCATCGCCGAGGCCAGAATAGCCGCCGACCACGGCGTGGAGGTCCTGTGGATGGGCGCAGACTACTGTTTCAACCAGGGCCCCTTCCTGTCACCGGAGATGTTCGCCAAGTTTGTGACGCCCTTCCTGCAGCGCCAGACCGCCGCGTTCAAGGACATGGGCTTCATCACGATCAAGCACACCGACGGCAATATCATGCCGGTTCTCGACCAGATCTTCTCGGCTAAACCCCACGCCCTGCATTCGATTGACGCCCAGGCCGGCGTGGACATCGCCGAGGTGCGCCGGCGGGCCGAGCCGCTGGGGATATGCGTGATTGGCAACGTGGAGCACCAGTACATGGAAACAGGCACGGAGGATGATCTGCGTCGGAGTGCCAAGTATTGCCTGGAGCACGGCGGCGCGGGCAAGCCCGGATACGTCTACTCCACCAGTAATGCCATCAACGAGTACAGCCGCATGGACCGCTATCTGCTGATGCAGCAGATCCGCCACGAGAAGATGCGGCAGTTAGGTTACCAGGGGCCGGAGTACCCCAGTCAGATGCTGTACGAAGTCTCACGGGGTCTTGACTATTACTGAATCGCCCCGGGCGGCAGCCAGGCTTCCCGCCGACACCTCGTCGCGGGCCAGCTGGCAGGCTGTATAGTTGACAAAACGCGGCGTTTGTGCTACTTTAGCAGTCGCCTGTTGAGAGTGCTAAGACATTGCTGAGACGGTGAGCAGTGCTGATTTCGAAGGGAGGTAGACACCAGTGGCTCTGAGAATACTCGGGGACCGCGTAATGATCAAAGTGGATGAACCTGAAACAAGCGAAGGGGGTATCCACCTGCCAGAATCCGCCCAGGAAAAGCCACAGCGGGGTACGGTAGGGGCCGTCGGCGAAGGCCGGCGACTGGAGGACGGAACCCTGGTCTCACCAGATGTTGAAGAGGGTGACCAAGTGATATTCGCCAAGTACGGCGGAACTGACATCACCGACGAAGACGAGGAATACCTGATCCTGGACAGCGACCAGATTTACGCGAAGCTGTAGGGACGCATCGCTGGCCCCAGAGAGCAGGGTCCAGATCAAGACAAATAATGATGAGGAGGCGAACTATCGCCAATGCCTGCGAAACAGATACTATTTGATGAGGCGGCCCGCCACGCCCTGGAAAGCGGCGCGAATGTTGTCGCCGATGCCGTGAAGGTGACCCTGGGGCCCGCCGGCCGTAACGTGCTGATCGAGAAGAGCTTTGGCTCTCCTACCATCACCAAAGACGGCGTGACCGTTGCCAAGGAGATCGAACTGGAAGATCACGCCAAGAACACCGGGGCGCAACTGCTCATCGAGGTGGCCTCGCAGACCAATGAGGTCGCCGGCGACGGCACCACCACGGCCACGGTTCTGGCTCAGCAGATGCTGGCGCGGGGCCTGAGGTCGGTGGCCGCCGGTGCCAATCCGATGCTTATCAAGCGCGGCATGGACAAGGCCGTGGCAGCGGTGGTTGAGGTGCTCCGCGACCGGTCCATCGAGGTCAAGACTGCCGACGAGATGAGAGATGTGGCCGCCATCGCCGGCAATGACCCGGAAATCGGCGAGTTGGTCGCCGAGGCAATGCAGGAAGTCGGCAAAGACGGCGTCATCACCGTCGAAGAATCCCGGGGCATCGAAACCACCCTGGAGCTGGTCGAGGGTATGCAGTTCGATAAAGGCTACCTGAGTCCCTATATGGTTACCGAGACCCAGACGATGTCCGCAGTGCTGGAAGAGCCGCATATCCTGCTTTATGAAAAGAAGATCAGTGCTCTGAACGACCTCGTTCCGCTGCTGGAGAAAATCGTCCAATCCGGCAAGCCTCTGCTGATCGTGGCTGAGGATGTCGAGGGCGAAGCGCTGGCCACACTGGTCGTCAACAAGCTTCGGGGCGCACTCAACGCGGTAGCCGTCAAAGCTCCCGGCTTCGGGGACCGGCGCAAGGCCAGCCTCGAGGACATAGCCATTGTCACCGGTGGGACCTTCCTGTCCGAAGAGCTCGGCGTTAAGCTGGAGAACATCGGCCTCGACATGCTGGGCACCGCCACAAAAGTGGTTGTGACCAAGGACGACACCACTATCATCGAAGGCGCCGGCAGCGCGGACGCCATCAAAGCCCGCATCGAGCAACTGCGCCGCTTGATCGAAGAGACCGACTCGAGCTACGACCGGGAAAAAGTGGAGGAGCGGCTGGCCAAGCTCGCGGGCGGCGTGGCGATCATCAACGTGGGCGCTGCGACTGAGACCGAACTGAAAGAGAAACAGCACCGCTTCGAAGACGCCCTGTCCGCCACGCGGGCGGCCGTCGAAGAGGGGATTCTCCCCGGCGGCGGGGCTGCCTTCGTCCACGCTATCCCCGCGCTCGACGATGTCGAGGTGGAAGACGAAGACGAATTGGTCGGCGTCAATATCATCCGCGAAGCACTGGAAGCGCCACTGCGCCAGCTCGTCAACAACGGCGGCTTCGAGGGATCGGTCGTGGTGCGGCGAGTCGCGGACAGCGATGACAACACCGGCTTCGATGTGCTGGTCGGCGAGTATCGGGATATGGTCAAGGCCGGCATCGTTGATCCCTTGGTGGTCACCCGCGCCGCCCTGGAAAACGCCGCCAGTATTGCCGGGATGATCCTGACTACCGAAAGCGTACTGGCCGACCTGGAGACCGAAGAACTACCTATGCCTCCTGGCGGCGGTATGCCCGGCGGTGGCATGCCCGGCGGCGGTATGCCGATGATGTAATGTAGTATATATATGGTGTAAGAAAGCCGAAAGCGCATTGAGAGCAGAGGCCGAGTGCCTCTGCTCTTCTTTCTTGGAGACCACACAAATCAGCACGCCGGTTCAGTGGCCAGGTGCCCCGTTAAGAACAAGCTGCCCGTTGGGCCCCAGCCTGAGCGCGCCGGCTGGGTCAAGCGGCACCATAGTTATCTCGACCACGCTATCCTCCCAAATCGGCGTAGTCTTCGTGCCGGCAGGCAGGCGATCGCGCAACTCCGGGTCCAGCAGTAGCAGATTGCGGACCCCCCGCAAGGTAACTGGTGGCCATGCCCTGCCACTGGTCATCTGATAACCGTAGTTGGGCGAGCCGCCCCCGCGCAGGGACGTCTCCACCGGGAAGTTGTAGACGGGGATGTGCGGCAACAGGTACATCGCCAGACGGATGTTCAACATCCGCCGCTCACTGCGGGCCTCTCCGAGTCTGGGCAGACTGGTCAGCGCGACAGTCTCAGCACCGTCGTAACCTGCCAGGGTCTGCGATATCCCGGTGAAACTGGCTTCCAGCGCCCGGTCGTTGGCGAGGAGCGCTGACCAGGTGAAGGCGAAATTGAGTACAACAATCAAGGCTAGCAGGATCCCAAGCTGCGCGGCACTGAGCGACTCGGATAACCGCACCACCCCTGCAGTTACCAGCAACACCGCCGGGGGCAGCAGAAGCATCATATATCCCGCCTGGCCCAAATGCACAACCAGGTAAAAGAGCATAGCTGGGACTGACCAGATCACAAGGAACAACCAGGCGCGCCGGTCGTTCATAATGCGGGGCAGGTAGCGTCTGCCAGCGAACAGCGCTAACGGCCAGGCCGCCAGCAGCAGCGCCGCCGCAGAGCCCACGAAGTATGCAGCAAAAACGCGGACCCCCGCGACATTCCCTTTCAGCAGCGATGACCCCACAACCATCTGCGACAGTTGCCGTGAAACAGCTTGATAACCGGCCACCCCGCCAGCGCT
Organism: uncultured Armatimonadia bacterium; assembly: GCA_964398275.1. GTDB lineage: Bacteria > Armatimonadota > Zipacnadia > Zipacnadales > Zipacnadaceae > JALGTD01. Next base: position 4,148 of record CAYNMY010000240.1, read on the forward strand.
CGCTATCATGGGTAGCGCCCACGCCGCAGATACCACTCCGAAAACTATCAGGCCCAGTACTATGCGGGTCACCCGGCGATGCCGCATCGCCCATAGCCACAAAGGGAACAGAAAGAGGGCATCAGTGGGGCGAAAGCCACCGGCCAGTCCTAACGCCAGGGCCGCAGGCCAAACCGGCGTGCCCTCGTCAGCGAGCATCCGCCAACAGAGATAGCCGGTCAGGAGCGAGAAGAAGCCGGAGACTGCATAAGTGTCGCCGTGGGTGGCGTATACCCAGGCCAGCGGACTGAAGACGGTCAGGAGCGCAGCAACTACAGCGCCGCGCCGGCCCGCCAATCGCCCACTC
>CAYNMY010000241.1:0-4472 GCA_964398275.1 uncultured Armatimonadia bacterium
CGAGTGAGCCGCACCCCAAACGTAGTAGTCTCGCGCATAATTATGTCGGCAAGCGCTTCGACATCCCCGGGCGCGGCCAGCACCGAAAGCATGACCGCCGGGCGGCCTTTTTTCATCTGTATCGGCGTCAGCCATACATCCAGCGCACCCGCGGCAAAAGCCCGCGCCATCACGTGCGCGTGCAGCTCGGGGTTCATATCGTCAATGTTCGCCTCGATGGTCACTACTTCGTCGGCCAGCCACAGTCCTTGCGCAGCATCGGCCTCGCTCGCCGCCGACTGGCCTACCCACAGCCGCAAGACATTAGGCTGACCGGGAAAATCTTTGGTGCCCGCACCGTAGCCGACCTGCTCGACTACCATCGCCGGGTACACACCGATTTCCTCGCACAGGGTCACGGCCAGCGCGGCGCCCGTCGGCGTGACCGTCTCCCCCTCGATGTCCACGGGCACCGTCGGATGGCCCTTGAGTAGCTCAGTCACCGCCGGCGGTGGCACTGGCAGCCGCCCGTGCGCAGTATCCACATACCCGTGCGAGACGGGCAGAGCTGAACAGTAGAGCTTCTCTATCCCCAGGAGCCGCAGCCCCACGACGCTGCCCACAATGTCAACGAGGGTATCCAGCCCGGCCAGCTCGTGGAAATGGATCTGCTCGACTGGCTCACCGTGCACGGTTGACTCGGCCCGCGCCACGCTTTTCAGCACGGCGAGGGAACGCTCAATAACCTCCTCGGGCAATTCAGCCGCTGCTATCATATCCCGCAGCTCAGCGTAGGTTCGATGGGGATGGTGGTGGTGCGGCTGCTGCTCGTGTGTGCTAACGGTGACCTTCGTCGCCTGGATGCCGACCTTCGAGACCTTTTCCGCAGTGATGTCCCACTCGTCCACCAGCAGCCCGCGCATCTCCTTACGAAGCTGCGCCACATCCACGCCCGCATCAACCAGCGCCCCCAGCATCATGTCACCGCTGATTCCAACCGCCACGTCCAGATGCCCTACTCGCGTATTCATTGGCTGCATAATGCTATTACCGCCCGTTGCACGAGCAGATATGCTTCGTGCATTGCCTGGCAAGTTGGAATCCGCTCAACTAGTGCTTAGTTGCATAAGTCAGCCTAAGATTGCTGACGGCTTTAGGGCCAGCCCTGGAAGCTTCGCCTCCCGTTGTTCCTCACCCCTCTCCCAGAGGGAGAGGGGCCGGGGGTGAGGTGGGCCGTTTGCCTTGTCGTTGATTCCCGCTTCCCGCCTCGCGCCTCTATTCTTGGAGGGGCCGTGTCGAGCGCAGCGAGGCCGGCCCGCCTCCTACCCAGCAGCCACCAAATACTCCGCCACCAAATAATGCCAATTAACGCCAGGAACTACTAGCCGTACGTGCATTCCCGCGCAGCATCTGCAAAGGCCCGCAGGTTCTGAACCGGCGTCTCAAAGAAATGGTCAGAAGCCGAGCAGATGTAACCACCATCTGTGCCGAACCCTTCGAACAGGCGAAACACCTCATCCCGTATCTGCTCGGGGCTACTCTCAGTGAGAACGGCGTTCTGATCCATGCCGCCGATCATTGCTACCCTGCCGCCCAGTACTTTTCTGACTTCTGCAGGTTCGGTGATATTACCACCCGCGCCCGGCGGCGTGAGCGTTTCCGAGGCATCTGCTTCGTTCTGGACAATCAAATCCAGTATGTGCATCATACCTCCGCAGGTATGATACGTCGCCATCTGCCCGACGTCGTGCAGAGCCCGGTGCATAGCGCGGGCGTACGGCATACAGAACTCGCGGTGCATATCGGGAGATATTAACGTGTCGCTGCCCGAGCCCCCGCCCGTCTCGATTATGTCAAACTGAGCCCCGTCCAGCGACTCTTCAATGAAGCGCAGCTTCTTCTCCAGCAGAATCTTCAGGAGCTGATGCACCCAGTCAGGGTTGTCGTGGGCTTCGAGGATCAGATCCTGCGCATCCATCAGGCAGCACGCGTGCTGCCAGCAGCCCGCCTGGTCACCCCACACGAATCCGCGCAGGATTCCGGCGTCCCCCACGGCATCATATTCCCGGGCGATCGCCTCCTTGTCCAGCTTCGACACCGGCATGTACTTGGCGATCAGTTCGATGTCCTGGTGGTGCTTAATCAGGTATTCCCGAATCCACGTGGTCTTGTCATTACTCCCTGTCTCGTAGGTGAGCTGTCCCTCGGGCGTGGTAATGGTATGGTACAGAATCCTTCCCTGTGGGTCGGGGTCAAGGACTTCGATTTCCTCGCGCCACTGGGGCGTCTGGACAATGTACTTCTCAGCGTCGGGTATCCAGAATTGCCCCATCGCCTCGAAGTACTGGATAGAGCCATCCAGCCCCACCGCCCTAAAGGCGCTCAAAGCATCCATACCATCCATGTACTTGTCCAGGTGGTATTGCTGCCACTGGTGGATAGTGACCGGCAGGCGGTCAGGCTTTTCCCGGTGCAGCGCATGCATCATACGCTCTCTAGAGGTCAACAGTCCACTCTCCTAATGAAGTTGGCCTGGCAGACCGCTCACGAACACGAAGGAATTGCGCCAAGAACCGCGAAGTAACTCTCTGAAATAATCACGCATAGGGTAAGTTGATATGACTCAAATGTCAAGCGACCGATACGCCAGATATCTACTGCATAGCCACACCCGCCGCCTGATCGCCGTTGGGACAGGCCTGCTCGTTGCCTGGCGGCTGTTCATCGCCGGCTGGCCGTGGTGGGCGTGGGTGCCGGCGGCAATCCTCGCGGTCCAACTGCTCTACGCGCTAACGCTCGTGGGCGTCTATGCCTACCAGAAAGCTACTTACCAGGTCCGTGCCCGAATGATGAAAGAAGCCCTGCAGCAACTGCGGCAGGCTCCCGAGGTAGTCGAGGACCCGCCCCGCTCCTCGGACGGCTGATCATGCGTCTGGGCTTCCATGCATCAATCGCCGGCGGAATACCCCAGGTCCTGCCCCGCGCGGTGCGCCGGCGCTGCATTACGCTCCAGCTCTTCACTTCTTCGCCCGTGCAGTGGGCGCGAGGGCCACTGGACGGTGACGAGTGCCGCCAGTTTGCACAGGACCTCGGGGGGGCGCGCGATATCCGCCCGCAGCGCTTTGAACACGAAACACAGGAGAAGACAGACTAAGAATGCCCCGTGAAAGCAAGCAGGCCAAACGCGAGCGCGCTATCCAGATAAGCGAGTGGCTCAAACAACAGTACCCCAACGCTACCACTGCGCTGCACTGGCGCAATCCGTTCGAGCTGCTGGTGGCGACGATCCTCTCCGCGCAGTGCACCGACGAAACGGTCAACAAAGTCACCCAAGAGCTTTTCAAGAAATATCGGAAGCCCGAGGACTACGCAGCGGCCCCGCTTGAGCAACTGGAGCAGGATATCTACTCCACGGGCTTCTACCGCCGCAAAGCCCAGAGCGTCAAGCATACGGCGCAGTCTGTGCTGGACGAATTTGGCGGCAATGTCCCGGACAATATGGCGGATATGCTCGAGCTGGCTGGCGTGGCCCGGAAGACGGCGAACGTGGTGCTGGGGACGGCTTTGGGGAGGGCTACGGGGATAGTCGTAGACACACACGTCAAGCGCCTGGCCGGGCGGATGGGCCTCTCGAAGCAGAGCAATCCCGACAAGATCGAGCAAGACCTGATGGAGCTGCTGCCCCGCGACGAGTGGATTGAGTTCGCGCATGCAATGATCTGGCACGGGCGGCGGGTTTGCGACGCGAGGAAGCCCTTGTGTGCGGAGTGCGGCCTGGAGGATATTTGCCCAAAGATTGGCGTCAGTTAGGGAGCGGGGCCAGGTTTTGCCCTCCTGCGCTGCCCGGTCCTCGGGCAAGCCAAACGTGGCAATCTGCTCCGCCTATTTCCCGCCACTATTTGAACAGGCAGGGGCGTGCGTTTGCACGTGACGTGGGGTGAGCAATTGCGGTGCGCTATTTCACCATCCTGGTCGTCCACAGCCCCGTCTCGGGTGCCAGAGCATCGCCACTCGCTCCGGGTAGATGGTACTCGATGAAGCGTCCAGCAATCGAATACGGCTTGTTCTGGGCGTTAATGGACTCAATGTAGAACACGCCAAAGGCATGGATCTGAAACTCTGCGCCAGATCCCGAGCCTCCCAGGTACTCACACATGGGTATGATCACTATGCGGGGATTGTTATCGTGAAAGTTATCAAATGTGTCGCCGGCCCACGGGTCCCACATCGCCCGATCCATCCGGGCCAGCCCGTCGGGCGCGCTGTCCAGCGCCTTTCGCCACTGTCCCACAGACAGGCCCGGATAGGCAGTGGAGGTGTCGTCAATGCTTGTGTAGTTCGCTACTATCTGTTCATAGGTGAGATCGTAGCCGCACAGGAGCTCCAGGAAGCTGCTGCTGTCCCCAGAGGGGGGCTCGAGCCAACCGAACGAACCGGGAATGTTCTCATAGTGGGGTCCATCGGCCATTAGCAATTGCTGTTCCTGACCATAC
>CAYNMY010000242.1:0-4469 GCA_964398275.1 uncultured Armatimonadia bacterium
AAGTGACCGTGGCGCTCAAGCCAGCGCAAGCAAGCCTGGTGCAGCGCCAGCAGCGCCGCGGCGAAGTCGCCCCCGTCGGCCAGCCTGCGGGCGCGGCGGCGCAGCTCGCCCGCGGAGCTCAGCGGCAGCCGGGGCGCGTCAGTTGGCTCGCGGCGCTGGCGATGCCGGCGGCCGAATGCGCTCCGGATGGTCACCAGGATGTGATACAATAGCAGGACTATGGCCGCCAGCAGAACTATGACCAGGAGCCAGTATAGCAGGGGCATGGTCTGGTAGAGGCGCGACATCACCGGGTTCATAAAGATGGCGCGGAGCAGGCGGAGAAGAAAGTCTCCCGCCTGGTTGGTAATCCTGACCAGCCATAGCGGAGGGCCGATCTGGTATTCCGAGTGGCTGAGAATCTCAGCGATCTGCTGACGGAGTAGCGGCTCGGGTGGACGGTCGGGGGGCAGGCCTTGCGCTAGGCCCGTGAGCGTAGCTACAGTGGCTAAGCCACTAATCAGCAGCACAGCCGCCGCTAACCGGACTATGCTCTTGTTGTGTGCGGCGCGGCTAGTCATGAGATTGCAGTGGCCATTGGCAAATCAGAAAGATATGCAGCCTCTGCCCATTTCGCCTTGGAAGTGGCCATGTCCTGCTGTTAGCCACGCTGGGCAGCACGCAAAAAAAGTCCCCTGCTGATTCTCACAGCAGGGGACAGATGAACCCGGCTTTTAGCCGGGGGGGGGGCTTTTTGGGCATTTGCTTTGGGTCAGTTACATGTCAAAGGGCGGCACTGTCTTACGAAGTTGAATATAGTGTAGCACATAGTGACGAATTTGCCAAGAGTATTGGCAAACTATTCCCAAAAGTCCTGGTCACTGGAAAAGAGGGAGGAAGGAAGAGAGCAAGGGAGGAACAGTACGAGAAGATAGACAACCGTATACAAGAGCAGATAACGGTGGACGAAACTGGAGGAACGCGGAGGCCAAGACCCAGAGGAGGATGACAGAGCGGACATGGACCTGAATAAGTTGGCTCAGTACAGTCGGGAAGTGGACGTGATGATCAGCGCCGCGACCACGGCGGATGTCGAACGGGCGTTGGCAAAGCTGGTGGAGGCCGAGCAGTGGGAACTGCTGGGGTTGCTGCTGCCCACCGCCACGGAGGCGGCCGCGCGGCGGATCGTCAATGAGTTGCTGGCCCACAGCCGGTACGACCCCCTGGCCAGGGCAGCTTGCCTGCGGCGGCAACTGCGCCGGCCGGGACTGGAGGCGCCAAGGGCCGGCAGTGCAGCCCGCCGGGTGTTTCGCGATATTGATGAGGAAGAAGATGCCGCCGGGGTACCGGAGCACATTATGGAAGACATGCAGGAGATGGCCGATGCGGCCGCCGAGCGGCGAACCATCTCCCACCGGCACGCCGCCCAGGTGGATCGCGATCCGGTGCGCGCTCTGATCGTGACGCAACTGGCCAGCCGGCTGCCCGAACCGGGGCCGGGTACAGCCCTGTTGGTGATCGCCCAAGCCTGCCCTTTCGACCAGACGCGCCGGCAGGCAGCTATGAAGCTGGCCAACCATAAGCGCTGGATGAAAGAGCTACTCAACGCGAAGCGAACCGCGGACCTCATCGCGATAAGTGAGTCGGCTAAGCTCAAGGCGGTAGCGGAGAATGTAGCGCGGCTGCTGGGTGAACAGCTCAGCGAACTCGGGCGGGCCGGCGATAAGGCCGCGCTGGGCTTTGTCGCTGAACATCATCCCAATGGCGAGATACGCCAGGCCGCGCACGACCTGTGTGCTTGACATCCTCGGTGGCGTCCGATATAATCACTATAAAGTAATCAGACTAGCTATGCTTGGACGGCTGGCGATAGATAGGAGTAGGTCACTGAGACTATGATGGCGGTTTCAAGTGGTGAAGTCATAGAGGGTACGGTCACTAAACTGCTGCCCTACGGGGCAATCCTGGACTTGCCCGATAATATGACCGGGCTGGTGCATATCTCGGAGATCGCGGAGGGTTACGTTGAAGACGTCAGTGACTATCTGCGCGAAGAAGACGTGGTACGAGTCAAACTTCTGGCGGAAAAAGAGCCAGGCCGGTGGGAGCTGTCAATCAAGCAGGCCGATCCGGACTTTCAAGACCGGGTGGTGGCTGCGCGGCCCCGGTCCCGTGCTCTTGGCGAAGACTTTGAGAAGCGCCTGACTAAGTTTATGCAGGAGAGCAACCGCCGACAGAACGAAATTCGCCGCCGCCGCGTCTCGCGGCGCGGCGGCTAGGTCAAGGCACGCTGCGTGATGATCCACACCTCTCGGGCGCGGTTCAGATGGCCGGTTGGTCCACCACGCTAGAAAGCTTGCGTCGCGGCAACGCCAGCCAACAAGGGTGAAAGGCTAGAGGAGGATGCTGCCGAAATGGTCGAGGACGTAGCCCCCGAAGGGCCGCAGGCCCTGCGAAAGGAACTAGAACGCTACCGGCTAGTGGTCACTGATCTTCACGGGAAGATCCGGGAGTTGGAGAGTGAACTCCAGATCACGACCGCTATGGCAGAGATGCCGGGGGTAATCGTTACTCGCCCGGAACTCCAACAGACGATGTCTCGGCTGATCAGCAAGATCGCCATGATCGTCCAGTGCGAGAAGGTTATGATCTTCCTGTACCACGGCGAGAGTGGGGAACTGGCGCTGCTGCCCCCCTCGTTGGGCTTGACGGAAGAGCAGGCTGCCAATGCTGTGGTGAAACCCGGTGAGGGTATCATCGGGGGGGTCTACGAGTCCAGCGAGTCTGCCATCTACAACGACGCGCTCAATGATCCGCGCGTGCTGCCCGAGATCGTATCCGCCCTGCGCATCCGCAACGGCATTGCCGTGCCCCTGGTCATCAAACAGCGCAACGAAGAAGCACGCATTGTCCAGGAGCGGACGATCGGCGTCGCCCAGGTCTGCAATAAGCGCTACGAGCAGGAATTCGACCAGGATGACCTCCGCCTGCTCGAAATGCTGGCCGAACAAGCCGCCGCCGTCATATCCAATGCCCAGCTGTATATCACGCTGACCGAGGACAAAGAGCGCCTGGAAGATGCGCTGGAAAGTATGCGGTCCGGTGTCATCGTCGTCAGTTCCGAAGGGCATATCCGGCTGATGAATCGCGCCGCTTGTGAGGTCCTGCAACTGCCTGCCGATGGGTATGAAGGCAAGCAGTTTACTGAGGTCGTCACGGACGACCAAGTGCTGAGGCTGCTGAATGAAACCCTCAGCGAGTTCCAGGAGCAGTCCGCTGAAGTCGAGCTGGATAACGAAGAGGTCCACCGTGCTGAAACTAGCATGGTTATTGGCGAAAACAGCACGGTGAGCGACGTGGTGCTGATATTTACCGATATTACCGATATTCGGCACGTCGAGCGAATGAAGACCACCTTCGTCTCGACCGTCTCGCACGAGCTGCGTACGCCGCTGACCTCCATCAAAGGCTTTATCTCTACCCTGCTGGATGACGTCGAAGGCCTCTACGACGAGCGGACCCGCCGCGAATTCTACGAGATCATTGACCAGGAATGCGACCGCCTGACGCGGTTGATCAGCGACCTGCTCAATGTCTCCCGTATCGAGTCGGGCCGCGGCCTAGAAATGACTATCGAGCCAGTGAACCTGGCGGAAGTCGTCCAGCGAGTACTTACCACCCAGCAGGAGTACACCTCGCATCATAACCTGGTAAACGCCGTCCCCATAGACTTTCCCACTATCGAAGCGGACACGGACAAGGTTGCCCAGATCCTGGATAACCTGGTGGGTAACGCTATTAAATACTCGCCGGACGGCGGCGATATTGTGGTCAGCGCCACAGATGAGGGCGACTCCATCCGTATTGACATCACCGACCAGGGGCTGGGCATTCCCGCGCGTCACCAGGAGAAGATCTTCGACCGGTTCCAGACGGTAGAGGGTGATAGTAAGCGCAAGGGCATAAAAGGCACCGGCATCGGCCTGTACCTGGTTCGGCATCTGGCGCCCGCCCACGGCGGTGAAGTCTCGTTGTCGTGGAGCGCGGTCGAAGAGGGCTCGCCCTTCACTGTTGTCCTGCCCAAGGCTTCCCAGATCGAACAGGGCGCTGGCTAGTAGTACGGCGCACCGCGTACCGTCATATCTGCACGTGAATACGTCTTAGTCTCCACGCTCCGGGAGACAGATCGCCAGACCGAGCTCGCGAGGCCTCCTGGTCAACAGGAGGCTTTTAGCTGTTTTAGCAGCAACGTTACCGGGAGGGAGCAACATGCGTGTGGCGATAGGCAACGATCACGCCGGGCTGGCCCTGCGCGCTGTGCTGATTGAACTGGTTGAATCGCTGGGCCACGAAGCGGTTGACTTCGGTACCGACGAGCCGCAAGTGGCGGACTATCCTGTCTTTGCCGCGCGAGCATCCCGCGCCGTCCGCGACGGCGAAGCCGACCTGGGTATCGTCATGTGCGGCACCGGCATCGGCTCGACTATCAC
>CAYNMY010000243.1:0-4466 GCA_964398275.1 uncultured Armatimonadia bacterium
CCCGCCGAGGACCCCGCCGCCGTCATTGCGGAACTGGAGTACGGCCAGGGCCGGCTCTTCCTCACCCAGGTCTTCGGCCCGGAAGCAGTCATTGCCGAGGATGCCTATGCAACCGAGACCTGGGCCTTGTTGCTGGAGAATGCCTTGAGCTATTTTGCCGACCGTCGGGCGGGCAAGCTCCTGCCGACGCGCGTGGAGACCCAGCCGTGGTCAGTGCGAGCAGGAGAAACCGTCGAGGTCCGGGTCATACCTGACTCGGAGTGCGAGTGCCAGGTCGCGGCGACGGTCACCTTCACCGAGGGGGCCGACACCGGGGCCGGCCAATTTGCGCGCAGCGCCGGCGCTGACCCGGGAGTCTATGTCGGTCACATTGCCCTTGAGCAGTCCGGAACAGCGACAGTGCGCGCGACTGTGACCGCCGCTGACGGCTGCATCGGAGTCGGCCACAGCTTCTTCAAGGTCATCAAGGAGTTCACGCCGATTCGCTTCACTACTCACACTCACTATGACAACCGCTTCGCCCCCGATTCTCTGGGTCAGCTTTATGGACTGGCGCGGCGGCTGGGAGTTGATATCCTGTGCCTCTGCGGTGATGAAGAGGTCGCTGAAGAGGCGGCGGCGATGGACAATCCCGCGGTACGCATGTTCCCCGGACAAGAGATTCACGTGAATCGTGCCTATACCCCCGAGGAAGGCTGCCCACCTGAGAATCCTGACCAGCGACGGCATGCCACTACGGTCGGCGTCCCTGAGTACTTCGCTTACGCCCACGACTTTTTCGATCCCGCCGACCTGGCTTATGCCCATAAAGCAGGCGGCATCTGTATTGTGGCCCACCCCTACTTCGACCCGTGGTGGACCGCGCCCCAAGCGGGGCAGAACTTCGAAGCGGTGGAGTTTGACCGTGTGGACGTGCGGGTATGGGATAAGATGCTGATGGCGGGCGAGTTGGTCACTGGCGTCTGCGGGATAGACAATCTGGGGCATACCTGGTTTGCCCAGCGCGGGCCGAACATCGGCTGGTTCGACGCGCCGCTCTCCCCGCAGGAACTGGTGCGCACTATCGTCAACGGTCGCGTCACGAAGATGAACACCTTCCCTGTGCCCACCGCTGCGGTCGGCGCGGAACTGCGCTTCACCGTCAACCATCAGATTAGCGGCGGGACGGTCTACGTCGTTGACCAGGCGATCGTGCGGGTTGTCTATCACTGTCACTTACCTGTCCAAACCTTCTGGATTGTCAGGGGCGGCGACCGTGGCTCTACCGCTGCCCATGACCGCTGCTTCGAGCCGGATGTAGAGTACCTCGACCACACGGTGATTGACCTGGTGGACAAAGACACCTACTACCGCGTCGAGCTTTCCTACGACAAGACCTATCATCCGCTGTGTATCAGCTCGCTGAGCAATCCGGTATTCGTCAAGAAGGTACCGGGGCCGCCGCATGGGTATTTACGCTTCCTCAATGAGGCGCTGGTGGCCTGGGATGAGCAGCGTGGCCGCTACGTCGCCCAGCTTACTGAGGTTAAGGCGGTCAGCTTCAATGAGGGCATCTGGCGAGTTGAGATCGAGGAGCCGACGGCTGCGGCGCGCTGCTTCTTCGCAGCAGAGAACACGGGAGAGGCACGTGTGGACGCCGAGGTCGTGGACACCGAAGCGGGCGAGGAGGGCGAGCGGATGCTACGCCTCGGCGGCGGGCCACACATTATCGAGATTGAGGTCGGCGAGTAACGCAGCTCCGGGGAGAACGCGGGCTGCTCAAGATTAGGGCCTCAATGCCGATACATAGCAAGGAGCCTAATCCAGTGTTCATGCTGTTCTAAGTGTGCCGCGACGGGAGTCAGGTTGGCCCAATGGCTCAGTCCACTGACCAACTAACCTATGAGGGTATCCAGATATCTATGCCCGAGCCCTGGAGCAGCCACCAACAGACCCTGGTGCGGGCACTAGCTCATGAGATCCGCTCGACCCTGGCCTCGGCCAGGATTTGCGCTGAGGCTCTGGCCGACCAATATCCACCCCCCGAAGACAGAAGGCGGCGGTACGCAGCCACAATAGCTGAACAGACCAGCCATATCGCCCACCTCTTGGACGATTTTATCGCTGTTGTGAATTATGAGAGCGAGACCGAATTACCTTCTTCGGAACTGGTAGACATCAATAGCGCGGTGTGGGAGGCAACCAACCAACTATATTCGCTTGCCCAACAGCGCTGTATATCCCTGAAGTTGGTACCCTCCCCGTCGACTAGTATCGTACAAGGGACTGGCGCCCGGCTCACCCAAGCCTTCCGGGGCTGTCTGGAGTATATGCTACGCACGGTAGCTGAGAGCAGTCAGGTACGGGTAGTGGTTGAGCATGTTACCGGGAGCGCCGGTCAGCCGGCGGTAGAAGTTCGGATAGAGTGTACGCAGGCGCCCCCCAGTAATCACCGGCTGCGCCTACTGACCGCCTCAGCCTGGGACGCGATTACCCTCCGAGCAGTGCAACATATCGTGACGGCTCACCAGGGCTGCGTTGAGGCTCTGGGGGCAGACGCTACCGGCTTGCGCGGGGTGCTGCCCCCGTATCAGGGCACAGCCGCCGGGCAACTGCCCGCCACTGGTCGGTGGCGGGCCCAAACGGGGCCGGACTACAGCTACCCCCAGGCGCGGGCAATGGGGCTATGAGCCGGGCTATTACCCGACAGTAGCCTCTTCCTGTTCTCCTCTCCCGGATGAAGAGTCGCCGCCGCGCTCGCGCTGCCTTGTCGCCATCGCTGAGGAGCCCGTGGTTTCTACGGACACGGGAGTGCGGTCACGCCTGGTGTCGAGCTTGGCGGGCAATTCAAGCCCTACGGAGCGTCACGAGTACCGACAGAAACGGCTTCATTAGGGTCACCCTACCTGAAAAGAAGGTGTCTGTGGTTGCAGCGGCGAACTTCGATACCAGTTAGGTGGTTGTGCAGCCTATGAATGGGGAACGCCCATTTGATATGGGTAATTCCGGATGGATGGCATGAGAGGGAACAAGGCCGTGGGGAGCGAATCTGGGACTGGCTGCATCATATCATCACGCTGGGGGCTACCGATGCACATATTGGCTATTCAGGCCAGCCCGAACACTGACGGTCTGACCGCGACCTGCGCCCAGCAGGCGCTGGCTGGCGCGCAACAGGCCGGGGCCGAGGGCCCCCTCGTTCATCTGTGCCAGCTTGCCCTCGAGCGCTGCCGGCAATGCGAGCACGGCTGGGGCATCTGCCGCAGTGAGGGCAACTGCGTCATCACCGATGATTTCCAGAGCCTGCGGGAGAAGCTGTGGGCGGCCGGCGCGCTCATCTTCAGCACGCCCGTCTACTACGGCGACCTGAGTGAATCGGCCAAAACCTTCCTCGATCGCTTGCGGCGGTGCGAAGCGACTCAGGGCGAGGGCAACCATCTCCGCGGCAAGCCGGTGCTGGGCATTGCGGCTGCCGGCGGCGGCGGGGGGGGCACGGTGAGCTGTGCGGCGACCATGGAGCGGACCTTCAGCCACCTGGGCATGCCCATCTTCGACATCCTGCCCGTGCGCCGATGGACGAAGGAATACATCCTGCCCGCGCTACTCGCCGCTGGCTCGACGCTGGTGGATTGGACTCGCGAGCAGCAGGCTGGCTGATAGCCCGGGACGGGTGGCGCCGGCGGGTCACCCATTGCGGTCTCTCATCATCCGAGCCACTGCCTCCCGGCAAAGCAGGTGTGCCGAGTTGCCGTGGCCACCGGCAATCACTGCCCCGGCCGCGCCGCCGGACACACCATCTGCACAGGCACCGGGCTCACCGGATCCGGACGCTCGTTCTGGACGTAAAAGCGAGAGGAAAAGCTTCTACGGCTACAAAGAGCATATTGCGATAGATGCAGATAGCGAACTGGTCACGTCGGTGGCGGGCCCAAACCGGGCCTGACTACAGCTACCCCCAGGCGCGGGCAATGGGATTGTGAGCCGCTCTATCTGATTTATTCCCCTGATGTTCTCCCGGCAATTCATAGCTCCTAACACTATCCGTTCCCCACGAGTAATCTTTCAGATGGCCGAGGTAGCTGTTCCCCAGGACCTGTTTGCTCGGATTCTGGGTCCAGGCCTTATCGCCGGGGGGGCGGGCCGCCGCCCCCCACACCACCACTATTGTTCCCCAACCCCCCAAATAGGGGCTGTCCGGCACCCCGGCTATTTCCCTTGCGCCTTCAGCCGTCGCCGGATCGGCGCGTAGGGGTCGGTGGGGCCCTTGGTTGGATCGACGTAGCGGGCCAGATCGCGCAGCGCCACGCATTTGTACCCGTTGTCGCGCAGGTGTTTCAGTATCTTCTCGAAGTGCTCGACCGAGATTTCCCCGGGCTTCCACCAGCCGGGCCCGCCATGAACCCCCAGGCCGGCGATCTTCCCGTCTTTGGCCTGCTCCAGCGCCCAGAGAAAGTCCTCCCACGCGCGCCTCGGGCCAAAGTTGTGGC